>DATGDX010000182.1:0-9853 GCA_035310665.1 Mycobacteriales bacterium
GCCGAGCGAGAGCCCGACCGCGTGCGGGGCCAGCACCGGAAACGCGGACACGATGTTCGCCACCCCGGCGGCGACCGACACCGCCACGGTCAGCACGTAGTCGACGAGCAGCGCGCTGGCCGCGGTCAGCGCGGCGTCGCGCCCCAGATTGGCCCGGCAGACCGCGTACGCGCCGCCACCGTTCGGATAGGCGTGGCAGGTCTGCCGATACGAGGCCACGACGACGATCAGCAGCGCAATGACGACCGCGGCAACCGGCCAGGTCAGGTGGAGCAACGCCAGGCCGCCAAGGCTGAGGACGAGCAGGATCTCCTCAGTCGCGTAGGCGTTGGACGACAGCGGGTCGCTGCAGAAGACCGGCAGGGCAATCTTCTTGGGCAGCAGCGTCTCGCCCAGTCGCTCGTTGCGCATCGGGCGCCCGACCAGCAGCCGCTTGGGCAGCGTGACCGCGGTCTGGATGCGCACGCCGCCGGCGTAGCCGGCCGGAGCGTCAGCGAAACTGATCTTGACGCAATCCATACGCGCTCCCCGACGAATCTTGACGCGGCGCTACCTACCCGCGTTCCTGATCTTGCGGGCAGTCGACGGCCCGCCAGCCGCCCATCCTGACTGCGAGTCGAGCGGCCGGCTGACCCGACGTGTCGGCTGCGCGTAGGGATTGCGTCAAGAATCGGTGTCCGGCCGTAGGAAAGCCGTCAAGAAAATCCCGCGTGCCCAGTTGTAGGCGTTGGCTACGCCCAGGGTCGCGAACCTGCGGCGGTTTTCGTGGTCGGGAGGCCGGGGGTGCGGGTCTTACTGGGCGGTGCCAACGCTGGTCGGACCGCGCGCTTTGACACCGGGTTCGGCGTCGCCGCCGGGTTCGTGACGGTGGTGGTCGGCTGCTTCGTGGCGACCTGGCTCTATCCGCCGGGCGCGGACGCCGACCGGTTGCTCGTGCTCGCTATAGTGATCACCGGCTTCGCGGCGGTCGTCCGAGATGCGCTGGCGGCGCTCGTGACCGCCGGATTGGCCTGGCCGTTCTACCTGGGCTTCCTCGTCGATCGGTACGGCGAGTTGCACTGGCACGGACGGGTCGATCTCCTCCGGCTGGCGGTGCTGACCGTGGCCTCGCTGATCGGCGCGTCCCTCGGCGATTGGGTCACGAGTGGCCCGTCTGCACAGGCCGGGTTCGCGCTTCGGTCAGGCCAAGGGATGCGCGAGAACTCGGGCATCGAGGCCGAGACGGAACCACCCTGGGTGGCACGAAACGGTGAGAGGTCACCACGGTGAGCGCACATGCGGGGAGGGCGGCGCTCCCGGGGAACGGATCGAGGGATCGACAGTCATGTTTGACGTGGTGTTCGTGCTGTTGACGGTGGCGGTGTTCGCCCTGTTCGGCCTGCTGGTGCGGGCGGTGGGCCGGCTGTGAGCGCCGACAACGCGATCGGCCTGGTGCTGGCCGTCGGGCTGACCGTGTTCCTGGTGGCCGCCCTGCTGTTTCCGGAGCGGTTCTAGATGAGCACGACGGCCGCGGGGATCGTGTTTGCGGTTTCCCTGCTGATCGGCCTGGCCGTGGCCCACCGGCCGTTGGGCGACTACATGTGCCGGGTCTTCACCGACCCCCGGCACCTGCGCGTGGAGCGCGCGATGTACCGGCTCATCGGCGTCGATGCCGACGCGGAGCAGGTGTGGGGCGTCTACGCGCGCAGCGTGCTGGCGTTCTCGGCGGTCTCGGTGCTTTTCCTGTACGGCCTCCAGCGGCTCCAGCACTACCTGCCGCTGAGTCTGGGCCTCCCGGGCGTGCGGCCGGACACGGCGTGGAACACCGCGGTCAGCTTCACGACCAACACGAACTGGCAGGCCTACTCGGGCGAGTCGACGATGGGCCATCTGGTGCAGATGGCCGGGCTGGCGGTGCAGAACTTCGTCTCCGCGGCCGTCGGCATCGCGGTGGCGATCGCGCTGGTGCGCGGGTTCGCCCGTAGCCGTATCGACCGGCTGGGCAACTTCTGGGTGGACCTGGTCCGCACCTGCGTGCGCATCCTGCTGCCCGTCTGCGTGGTCGCCGCCATCGTGCTGATCGCCGGCGGTGCCATCCAGAATTTCCACGACCCGCAGACCGTGCACACCCTGGCGGGGGGCAGTCAGACGATCACTGGCGGCCCGGTGGCCAGCCAGGAGGCGATCAAGGACTTCGGCACCAACGGCGGCGGCTTCTACAACGCCAACTCCTCCCACCCGTTCGAGAACCCGACCGGCTGGACGAACTGGATCGAGATCTTCCTGCTGCTCGTGATCGGATTTGCGCTGCCGCGAACGTTCGGGCGGATGGTCGGCGACAAGCGACAGGGGTACGCGATCGTCGCGGTGATGGCCGTGCTGGCGATCGCCAGCGTCGCCGCGGTCAATGGCCTGCAGCTGGCCCACCACGGAACGGTGCCGACTGCGGTCGGCGCCGCCACCGAGGGGACCGAGACCCGCTTCGGGGTGCCAAACTCGGCGACGTTCGCCGCGGCGACGACGCTGACCTCGACCGGCGCCGTCGACTCCTTCCACGACTCCTACACCAGCCTCGGCGGCGCAATGCTGCTGTTCAACATGATGCTGGGCGAGATCGCTCCGGGCGGCACCGGGTCCGGGTTGTACGGCATGCTGATCCTCGCCGTGATCACGGTGTTCGTGGCCGGGCTCATGGTCGGTCGGACGCCGGAGTACCTGGGCAAGAAGATCGGCGCCCGTGAGATCAAGCTCGCGTCGTTGTACTTCCTGACCACGCCCGTGGTGGTGCTGGTCGGCACCGCGGTCGCGATGGCGCTGCCCGGTGAGCGGGCCGGCATGCTCAATCACGGCCCGCACGGGTTGTCGGAGGTGCTGTACGCGTTCACCTCGGCCGCCAACAACAACGGCTCCGCGTTCGCCGGGATCTCGGTCAACACCACCTCGTACAACACCGCGCTGGGCCTGGCGATGGTGTTCGGCCGGTTCCTGCCGATGATGCTCGTCCTCGCCCTGGCCGGGTCGCTGGCGAGCCAGAAGCTCACCCCGGTGTCGGCGGGCACCCTGCCCACCCATCGCCCGCAATTCGTGGGGATGGTTGCCGGCGTCGCCGTCATCCTTGTCGCCCTCACCTTCCTGCCGGCGCTGGCGCTTGGGCCGCTCGCGGAAGGAATCCACTAGATGCCAACCCAGACGATCGAGGCGCCGTCTGACCGCCGACACCCGGCGGCGCAGCCGCCCCGCCGGGTGTCCGGCGGGCGGCTCGACCCGACGATGCTGGTGCGCTCGCTGCCCGACGCGGTGCGCAAGCTCAACCCGGCCACGCTGTGGCGCAACCCGGTCATGTTCATCGTCGAGGTCGGCGCGGTATGGGCCACGGTTCTGGCCCTTCGGGACGCCACCGTCTTCGCCTGGCTGATCGTGGCCTGGCTGTGGCTGACGGTCGCGTTCGCCAACCTGGCCGAGGCGGTGGCGGAGGGTCGCGGCAAGGCGCAGGCGGAGACGCTGCGCCGGGCCAAGCGCGACACGGTGGCCCGCCGCCTCCTCGGCTGGCAGCCCGGCCGCCCGCTCGACGCGTTACCGGTGGAGACCGTGCCCGCGCCGCAGCTGCGGCAGGGCGACTGTGTGATCGTCGAGGCCGGCGAGGTCATCCCCGGTGACGGTGACGTCGTCGAGGGCATCGCCAGCGTCGACGAATCGGCGATCACCGGCGAGTCAGCCCCCGTGATCCGCGAGTCCGGGGGCGACCGGTCCGCGGTCACCGGCGGCACCAGGGTGCTCTCGGACCGAATTCTTGTGCGGATCACGCAGAAGCCGGGGGAGAGCTTCATCGACCGGATGATCGCCCTGGTCGAGGGCGCGAGCCGGCAGAAGACGCCGAACGAGATCGCGCTGAACATCCTGCTCGCCGCGCTCACGATCATCTTCCTGCTCGCGGTCGCCACGCTGCAGCCGTTGGCCATCTTCTCCAAGGCGAACCAACCCGGCGTGCCGGACACCGCCGCCCTGGACGCCCACGGGGTGACCGGGATCGTGCTCGTCTCGCTGCTGGTCTGCCTGATCCCCACCACGATCGGGGCGCTGCTGTCGGCGATCGGCATCGCCGGCATGGACCGGCTCGTGCAGCGCAACGTGCTGGCTCTGAGCGGGCGCGCGGTCGAGGCGGCCGGCGACGTCGACACCCTGCTGCTGGACAAGACCGGCACCATCACGCTGGGCAACCGGCAGGCGGCGGAGTTCGTCCCCGTCGGCGGACTCGACGAGAACCGGCTGGCCGACGCCGCCCAGCTGGCCAGCCTGGCCGACGAGACCCCGGAGGGACGTTCGGTCGTGGTGTTCGCCAAGCAGCGGTACGGGCTGCGCGAACGCACGCCGGGCGAGCTGGCGCACGCCACCTGGGTCTCGTTCACCGCACAGACCCGGATGTCCGGGGTGGACCTCGACCGCACCGTCCGTGGCGCCGGCGGCCGTACCCGGCTGCTGCGCAAGGGCGCGGCGACCGCGGTGATGAAGTGGGTGCGCGACAACGGCGGACACCCGACCGACGAGGTCGGCCCGATCGTCGACGGCATCTCGGCCACCGGCGGCACACCGCTCGTGGTCGGCGAGGTCGTGGTGGCGGACGGGCGAACCACCGCCCGGGTCCTCGGCGTGATCCACCTCAAGGACATCGTCAAGCACGGCATGCGCGAACGGTTCGACGAGATGCGCCGGATGGGCATTCGAACCGTGATGATCACCGGGGACAACCCGCGAACCGCGAAGGCGATCGCCGACGAGGCGGGCGTGGACGACGTCCTCGCCGAGGCGAAGCCGGAAGACAAGATGGCGCTGATCAAGCGGGAGCAGCAGGGCGGCAAGCTGGTCGCGATGACCGGTGACGGCACCAATGACGCACCGGCGCTGGCCCAGGCCGACGTCGGGGTGGCGATGAACACCGGCACCTCGGCGGCCAAGGAGGCCGGCAACATGGTCGACCTCGACTCCGACCCGACCAAGCTGATCGAGATCGTGGAGATCGGGAAACAGCTGCTCATCACCCGCGGAGCGCTGACCACGTTCTCCATCGCCAACGACATCGCGAAGTACTTCGCCATCATCCCGGCGATGTTCGCCGCGCTGTATCCGGGCTTGGACCGGCTGAACATCATGCGGCTGGCGAGCCCGGAGTCGGCGATCCTGTCTGCGGTCATCTTCAACGCGCTGATCATCATCGCGCTGATCCCGCTCGCGCTGCGCGGGGTCCGGTACCGGCCCAGCTCGGCGTCCCAGCTGCTGGCCCGCAACCTTTACGTCTACGGGCTCGGCGGCATCGTGGGGCCGTTCCTCGGCATTAAGCTTCTCGACCTTCTCGTCCAGTTTCTTCCGGGGATCTCCTGATGCGCCCGGCCGCCTGGATCCGCCAGCACGTCGCCGCGCTGCGTGCGCTGGTGGTCCTGACCGTCGTGTGCGGGGTCGTCTACCCACTGGGGATCTTCGGCATCGCCCAGCTGCCTGGGCTGCGGGAGAAGGCGAACGGGGCCATGGTCACCGCAGCCGGCGGCGGTGCGGTCGGCAGCCGGATCATCGGCCAGTCCTTCACCGACACCGACGGAACCCCGCTTCCGCAGTACTTCCAGAGCCGGCCGTCGGCCGCCGGGGACGGGTATGACCCGACGGCGACCGGCGCCAGCAACCTCGGCCCCGAGGACATCGTCGACACGCTGCCCGACCCCGCGAACAGGGACGACATCGGCAGGCAGGGCCTGCTCACCCGGGTTTGTCACCGCAGCGTCACGGTCGGCGCGCTGGAGGGGGTGGACGGGTCGCGCCCGTTCTGCACCGCGAGCGGGGTCGGCGCGGTGCTGGCGGTGTTCGGCCGCCGGGACAGCGACGGTCACGTTGGTGGCGTGACCCGGGTGGTCAGCGTCAACGAGGCGTGCCCGGCCCGGCCGTTCCTCGCCACCTACCGCGGCGTGCCGGTCGGGTGCGCCCGGTACGACGAGGACTACTCCGCCGGCGCGATCGTCCCGGTGCGCGGCGCCGCCCCCGCCCATCCCCGGGTGCCCGCGGACGCGGTGACCGCCAGCGGCAGTGGGCTGGACCCCGCCATCTCGCCCGCCTACGCCCGGCTGCAGGCACCGCGCATCGCGCGGACCCGCGGGATCCGGCTGCCGGCGGTGCTCGACCTGATCCGCGACCACACCCGCGGACGGGCGCTTGGATTTCTGGGCGAGCCGAGCGTGAACGTGCTCGCACTCGACCTCGACCTGGACCGTCGCTTCCCGCGGCGCGGGTAAGACGACGAGATCGAAGGTGGCAGGACGGTGGACGAGCAGGCCACGCCGGCGCGGGGGCGGTTGCGCATCTACCTCGGCGCCGCCCCCGGCGTCGGCAAGACCTACGCGATGCTGGCCGAGGGCCATCGGCGCAACGACCGCGGCACAGACGTGGTGGTCGGCTACGTGGAGACCTACGGCCGTCGGCACACCGTGGAGCTGCTGGAGGGACTGGAGATCGCCCCCCGCAGGACGATGACCTACCGCGGCGCGACCTTCACCGAGCTCAACACCGATGCCGTGATCGCCCGCCGGCCGCAGGTGGCGCTGATCGACGAGCTGGCGCACACCAACGTCCCCGGCTCCCGGCACGAGAAGCGCTGGCAGGACATCGAGGACATCCTCGACGCCGGCATCGATGTGATCTCCACGGTGAACATCCAGCACCTGGAGTCGCTCAACGACGTCGTCGAGCAGATCACCGGGATCCGGCAGCGGGAGACCGTGCCCGACGAGGTTGTGCGCCGCGCCGAGCAGGTCGAGCTCGTCGACATGACCGCCGAGGCGCTGCGCCGGCGGCTGGCGCACGGCAACGTCTACCCACCGGAGAAGATCGACGCCGCGCTGGCCAACTACTTCCGGGTCGGCAACCTCACCGCGCTGCGCGAGCTGGCGCTGCTGTGGCTGGCGGACAAGGTCGACGAACAGCTCGACCGCTACCGCGCCGACCACGGCATCGCCGGCACCTGGGAGGCCCGGGAACGCGTCGTCGTCGCGCTCACCGGCGGCCCCGAAGGCGACACGATCATCCGCCGGGCCGCCCGGATCGCCGACCGGGCCAAAGGCGCGGATCTGCTCGCCGTGCACGTGACCAGCGGCGACGGGCTCACCGGCGCCAACCCCGCCCACCTAGAACGGCAGCGGGCGCTGGTGGAAAGCCTCGGCGGCAGCTACCACCAGGTGGTCGGCGACGACGTTTCCCGCGCGCTGCTCGACTTCGCCCGCGCCGTCAACGCCACCCAGCTGGTCCTCGGCGCCTCCCGCCGCGGCCGGTTCGCCCAGATGCTCTCCCCGGGCGTGGGTGTGACCACCACCGCGCAATCCGGCTCCATCGACGTGCACATGGTCAGCCACGAGGAGGTCGGACGGAGGCAACGCTCGGCCGTGGGGGTCGGCGCGCTGACCCCTCGCCGCCGCCTCGCCGGCTTCCTTCTCGCCGTCGTGGGGCTGCCGCTGCTCACCCTCCTGCTGGCCGGCCTGCGGGACGCGCTGTCGCTGCCCAGCGACATCCTGCTGTTCCTCGTCGTCGTCGTCGGGGTGGCGCTGGTCGGAGGGCTCTACCCGGCGCTGCTCGCCGCCGTGGCGGGGTCCCTGCTGCTCAACTACTACTTCACCCCGCCGCTGCACCGGTGGACCATCGCTCACGGCGAGAACGTTCTCGCCCTGGGCGCCTACATCGTCATCGCGGCGGCGGTGAGCACGGTCGTCGACCTCGCCGCCCGCCGTACCCGGGAGGCGGCCCGGGCCAGCGCGGAAGCCGCGGTGTTGTCCACCCTGGCCGGCAACGTGTTGCGCGGCGAACACGCGCTCGACGCCCTGCTGGAACGTCTCCGAATGACGTTCGGCCTGACCGCGGTCACCCTGCTGGAACACCCGCCCGATGCTCCCCTGACCCCCGATCGTCGACGCGACCGCAACAGCTGGCGCATCGTCGCCAGCGTCGGCGGGGAACCGTGCGCGACTCCGGACGAGGGGGACAGCGACATTCCGATCGGCGACGAGCTGGCGCTCGTGCTGCGCGGCCGCCCCCTGCCGGCGGCCGACCGCCGCATCCTGGAGGCCTTTGGCGCCCAGGCGGCGGTGGCGCTACGCCAGCAGCGGTTGACGAGGCAAGCCGAGCAGGCCCGCCCGCTCGCCGAGGCCGATCGGCTGCGCCGGGCGCTACTGTCGGCCGTCAGTCACGACCTGCGCACCCCACTGGCTTCCGCCAGGGCCGCGATCGACAGCCTTCGCACCTGCGAGATCACCTGGACCGACGCGGAGCGCGACGAACTGCTCGCCACCGCCGGCGAGTCACTCGAGCGGCTCGACCGGCTGGTCGCCAACCTGCTGGACATGAGCCGGCTGCAGGCCGACGCGCTGGGCATCTCCGCCCAGCCGCTGGCCGTCGAGGACATTGTTCCTCGCGCCCTGGACGAGCTCGGACCGGCAGGTGGCGGCGTCGACATCCAGATCCCCGACGGCCTGCCCGAGGTCATTGCCGACCCGGCGCTCCTGGAACGCGTGCTGGTCAACCTGCTCGGCAACGCGCTGCGCTGCAACCCTCCGGATCAGCGCGTTCTCGTCACGGCGAGCGCTCTCGTCGACCGGGTCGAGCTGCGGGTCATCGACCGCGGCCCTGGCATCCCGTCAGCCGACCGTGACCGCGTGTTCCGGCCCTTCCAGCGGCTCGGCGACCGGGACAACGGCAGCGGCGTCGGGCTGGGTCTCGCGCTCGCCCGCGGCCTCGCCGAGGCCATGGGCGGCAGCCTTGTGCCGGAGGACACCCCGGGCGGTGGCCTCACGATGATCCTCGCACTTCCCGTGGCTGGGTCACGCGAGGAAGCCTCGGCGCCGGCCGCGTTCGGCCAGGCCCCGGCTCAACCCGAGGAGCCCTCCCGGATATCGATCGATCAGGTTGCCGAGTCGACGACCCGGATCACGGCTGGCACGCCGGTTACCGGGGTCGAAGATCACGATGATCCGCATCCTCGTCGTCGATGACGACCCGCAGATCCTGCGTGCGCTGCGGATCAATCTGCGGGCACGCCAGTACGAAGTCGCCGTTGCCCCCGACGGCACCCAGGCTCTGCGGCAGGCCATCGACTGGCGACCCGACCTAGTTGTTCTCGACCTCGGCCTGCCCGACATCGACGGCGTCGAGGTCATCCATGGGCTTCGGGGGTGGACACAGGTGCCCATCGTCGTGCTGTCCGGCCGGTCCGGCAGCCAGGACAAGGTGGACGCTCTCGACGCCGGCGCCGACGACTACGTCACCAAGCCCTTCGGCATCGACGAGCTGCTGGCCCGCGTCCGCGCCGTCACCCGCCGCGTCCCGATCGGCGAGGAAGCCGCGACCGTTCGTGTTGGCAGGTATCTCGTCGACTTAGCCAACAAGATCGTGCGCGCGTGCGTCAACTACGGCGGTCCAGAAGACGACGTGCACCTCACGCCTACCGAGTGGCAGCTGCTGGAGATCCTGCTGCGCAACCCCGGCAAGCTGATCACCCATCGGCAACTGCTCACCGAGGTGTGGGGCGGCGCCTACCTGCGTGAGACGCACTACTTGCGCCAGTACATGGCCCAACTGCGTCGCAAACTGGAAACCGATCCGACCCACCCGCGCCACCTGCTCACCGGGCTGGGCATGGGCTACCGGTTCCAGCCATGATCTGCGCAGTCGAGCAGCCGAGGTGGTCGGGCAGCGGCAGCGGCGACTAAGAACGTGTTTGAGATCGATCACGAGGATTGGCGGGCTCCCACGGGCGCCGCCCGGGGGCGGGAGCCAGCCGGCGGGCCATCAGCCCGACCATCGCCCACTTCACCATGGCTTCGGAGTGCTCCGGCAGCCGCTCGTAATC
>DATGDX010000183.1:0-5703 GCA_035310665.1 Mycobacteriales bacterium
GAGCTGGCTGGTGTCGTAGAGAAGGTTGTTGAGCAGGATCTGCGACGGCAGCATCGGCAGGAACGGGAGGAACAGGGACGCGGCGGCCGCGCTGGCCATGTTGCCGAAGTTGCTCGAGGTCCCCATCAACACGTACTTCATGGTGTTCGCGAAGATGCGGCGACCTTCGACGACACCGTCGCCGAGCACGCCGAGGTCCTTTTCGAGGAGGACGACGTCGGCGGCGTCCTTGGCCACGTCGGTGGCCGTGTCGACGCTGACCCCGACGTCGGCGGCGTGCAGCGCGACCGCGTCGTTGACGCCGTCGCCGAGGAACGCGACGCCGTGCCCGCGCTCCCGGTGCGCGCGGACGATGCGCGCCTTGTCCTCGGGGCTCACCCGGGCGAACACGGTGGTGTCGACGACGGCCCGGCCGAGCGCCTCGTCGGTCATCCGCTCGACCTCGCTGCCCGCGAGGACGCCCTGCACCTCGAGGCTGAGCTGCTCGCACACGCGGACGGCTACCGGCGCGGCGTCCCCGGTCAGCACCTTGGTCGTGACGCCGAGCGCGGCGAGCCGGCGCAGGGCGACCCCCGCGCTCGGCTTGGGCGCGTCGAGGAACACGAGGAACCCGGCCAGGGTCAGATCCCGCTCGTCGCCGGGCCGCAGGCCGCTCGCCCCGTCCGCGGCGCGGGTCGCGACCGCGACGACCCGGCCCCCGGTCGCGAACTCCGCGTCGAGGACGGCGCGGGCCGCCGCGGGCACGTCGCGGCACAGCCCGAGCACTCCCTCCGGGGCGCCCTTGGTGACCAGCACGCGGCGTCGGTCGGGGCCGTCGACCAGCACGGTCATCCGCCGCCGCACGTGGTCGAAGGGAAGGTCGGCGACCCGCCGGAAGCCGTCGGCCGCCTGCCGCGCCGCGGCCGGCGCCTCCCACAGCGCGGCGTCGAGCGGGTTCCCGGCGTGCCGGCGCCCGTTCACGACGACGGTGTCGCTGCAGACCAGCCCGAGCAGCAACGCGCGGTCGTCCGGCGTGCCGTCCGGGGCCAGTGCCCGCAGGAACCCGATCCGTCCCTCCGTCAACGTGCCGGTCTTGTCGGTGAACAGGACCTGCACGTCCCCGAGATCCTCGATGCACACCAGCCGCTTCACGAGCACCCTGCGGGCGGCGAGCCGGTGCGACCCGGTCGCCAGGCTGGTGGTTACCACCGCGGGGAGCAGTTGCGGCGTGATGCCCACGGCGATCGCGAGCGAGAACAGCAGGGCCTCGAGCAGCGGCCGGTCGAGGAGCACGTTGACCGCGAAGATGGCGGTGCTCAGCGCGAGGGCGACCCGCGCGAGCATGCCGGAGAACCGCCGCAGGCCGACCTGGAACTCCGTGTCCGGCTGGCGGTCGCCGAGCGCGAGCGCGACCCGCCCGAACTCCGCCTGCCCCCCGGTCGCGACCACGACGCCCTCGCCGGAACCCGCCTGGACAATCGTGCCCATGAGCGCGCACGAGGACAGCTCGGCGACCGTCGTCCGCGGCGGGACCGGGTCCGGCGACTTGGGGGAAGGCGCCGCCTCACCGGTCAGCACCGCCTCCACGCACTCCAGCCCGTCGGCGGCGAGCAGGCGCAGGTCCGCGGGCACGACCGAGCCCAGGGTCAGCCGGACCACGTCGCCGGGCACCAGCGCGGTGACGTCCACCTCCGCCGGCCCCGCCGGCCGCAGCACGAGCGCGCGGTGGCGAATCCGGTCGTGCAGCGCCTCGGCCGCGCGCTCCGCGCGGTACTCGTTGACGAACCCGAGCCCGACGCTGAGCGTCAGGATGACCGCGATGATCCCGCCGTCGGTCCGCTCGCCGAGCAGGAACGAGGCGGCGGCGGTCACCGCGAGCAGCAGGAGCAGGGGGGAGCGCAGCTGCCGCAGGAGCACCCCGAGCGGGCGGGCGGCATGGCTGCGGACCGCGTTGGGCCCGTGGTCGCACAGCCGACGGGCCGCCTCGGCGGCGTCGAGCCCGCGCGGGGACGACGACAGCCGGGCCAGGACCTCGGCGGCGGGCAGCGACGCGGCGTCCGTCACGTCGAGGTGGCCCGCCCCCGGTGTCATCGCGTCTCCTTCTCCCTGTTGACGCTGCCGGTCCCAGGATTCGGGAACGGGGGCGTCGGCGACGCAGAAGGGGGCCGCGGATGCGCAAGGTCATCATCATGGGGGCGGGCGGGCGCGACTTCCACGACTTCGCGATGGTCTTCCGTGACGACGAGGACCGGCGGGTCGTCGCCTTCACCGCCGCGCAGATCCCCGGCATCGCGAACCGCACCTACCCCGCCGCGCTCGCCGGGCCGCGCTACCCCGACGGGATCCCCATCCGCCCGGAGGCCGAGGTGGGGGACATCGCGCGCCGGGAGGGCGTCGACGAGATCGTCCTCGCCTACTCGGACCTTCCCCACGTCGAGGTCATGCACAAGGCGTCGCTCGTGCTCGCCACCGGCGCGGATTTCCGGCTGCTCGGCCCGCGAGCGACCATGCTGCACAGCGGTCGCCCGGTCGTCGCCGTGTGCGCCGTGCGCACCGGGGCGGGGAAGAGCCAGACGAGCCGGCGGGTCGCTGGGCTGCTGGCCGACGCGGGGCTCGCGGTCGTCCTCATCCGCCACCCGATGCCGTACGGCGATCTCGAGCGGATGCGGGTGCAGCGCTTCGCGACGCTCGACGACATCGACGCGGCCGGGCCGACGATCGAGGAGCGGGAGGAGTACGAGGCGCCGGTGCGGATGGGGGTGGTGATGTACGCCGGCGTCGACTACGCGGAGATCGTCCGACGGGCGGAGGCCGAGGCGGACGTGATCGTGTGGGACGGCGGCAACAACGACTTCCCGTTCGTCGCGCCCACGCTGCTGATCACCGTGGTGGACCCGCTGCGGCCGGGTGACGAGGTCACCTACCACCCGGGGGAGACGACGCTGCGGATGGCCGACGTCGTCGTGGTCAACAAGGTCGACAGCGCCGAGCTCGACGCGGTCGCCCAGGTGGTCGCGAACGTCCGCGCCGCCAACCCGCGGGCGACCGTCGTCACCGCCGCGTCGCCGGTGACGCTCGAGGACGGGCCCGACCTGGTCGGCCGCCGGGTGCTCGTGGTCGAGGACGGGCCGACGCTGACGCACGGCGGCATGCCGTTCGGCGCCGGCACCGTCGCCGCCCGCCAGGCCGGGGCGACCGCGTTCGTGGACCCGCGGCCCTACGCCATCGGCTCGATCGCCGAGACGTTCGCGGCGTACCCGCACCTCGGAGCGGTGCTGCCGGCGATCGGGTACGGCGAGCGACAGCTGGCCGACCTCGCGGCCACGATCCGGGCGACCCCGTGCGACGTGCTCGTCACGGGTACGCCGATCGACCTCGCCCGGCTGATCGACGTCGGGCGCCCGGTGCGTCGCGCGACGTACGAGCTGCGCGAGGTCGGGCACCCGACGCTCGCCGACGTGCTCGCCCCGCACATCGAGGGGTGGCGGCGCTGACGCGGGCCTCATTCGTTCATGTGCCCGTTGACGTGCCCGATTGATGAGCCGAGCCGGTGCACCGCACCAGGGGCAGGCCGTGGGCAGCCGTCACGCGCGGGGCGAGCGGGAGGTCGGTGCGGGTGTCGAGGGGACCGGGACCGGCGCCCGCGGTCGGGTCCCAGCACAGTCGCGCGGTCTCGAAGGCCTCCGCCTGGCCGAGCCGTGCCTGACCTCCCCAGTACGCCGCGGCCAGCCGGACCGCGTCCAGGTCGACGGCGCGCGACGCCGCGACCTGCCCTGCGTGGCAGCGCACGAGCCGCTCCTTCGCGTCGAGCCACCCCTCCACGTCCGTGAACACCGACGGCGAGAAGCGCAGCGTCGTCGGGCCGTGGTAGTGCAGCACGCTGGGGTGCCAACGGGCCGCGGCGAGCGTGGCGCGGGCGGCGGCGACGTGATCCTGATGCGTGTCGTCGGGCGCGTGGGTGTAGACGACGTGGGGCCGCGTCCGCGCCAGCACGCGTTCCACGACGGCAACCGTCACGCCGTCGGCGCGCAGCTCCCCGTCGGCGAAGCCGCCCCAGACCACCTCCGCGCGCAGCAGCTCCGCGGCCCGCTCCTGCTCGGCGACCCGCGCGTCCGCGGCGCGCCCCCGCTGCCCGGCCGTCAACACCAGCAGTGTCACGCGGTGCCCCGCCGCCGCGTTCCGAAGCAGCGTCGCTCCGCACCCGATCTCCACGTCGTCGGGATGAGCGCCGACCGCGAGCACCCGCCGCCGGCGCCCGAGGCCGCTCACGCGCAGGCCCTGGCGGGCCCGGCTATCGCCGGCTGCCGGCCCGGCCAGTACACGCGCTCCGGGGTCCCGCGCAGCACGGCACCGACCGCCTCGACACCCTGCATGAACGCGTAGTCCTGGTTGCAGGACTCGTAGCGCCACCCGCCGAACCGGCCGCGCGAGAGGATTCCCACGCTCTCCAGCCACCGCTGCACGCGGTTCAGGACCCGGTCACGGTCGAGGGTGGGGACCGGGTACCCGTACGGGAGGAAGCGCTGCCAGACGCTGACCGGCGCGGCCTCGGCATCCCACCGGCGCGCCTGCTCGATGGCGGAGGACAGTGCGTCCGCCGACGAGACGGGCAGCCGCGGCGAGCAGCCGGCCTCGAACAGCAGCGACCAGCGTCCGGGTCCGGCCATCGCGGGGGAGTAGTGCGACAGGACCGTGGCGCGGTGGACGGGCACGTCGGCGTCCGGCACGTACACGTAGGACACGTCGCGCAGCCGCGGCGGCGGCTGTCCCAGGAAGCCCAGCCCGACGGCGTGCGTTCCCGAATGCCGCAACCGGGTGGCGTCCACCGCCGGACGCGGAGTCTCGCTGCACAGCGCGAGCAGTGTGGGGAGCGGGATCGAGCTGACGAGCAGCTCGTAGCCGATCCGGTGCCCGTCCCGCAGGGTGACGACCCGCTCGCGGGAGTCGAGCGCGGCGGCGGCGTCGCCGTACACCTGGCGGTCTGCGGGCAGCGCGCGCGCCACCCCCGACCACACGGCTCCCGACCCGTAGGTCGGGAACGGGAAAGTCGACGTGTCATCGGGGGTGTGGGGACGCGTGAGCGAAAGGTCGACCTCGGGCACGTTGGGCGCCGTCGACCCGCTGCGCAACGACGTCCAGGCGTGCCCCAGCTCCGCCGGCGGGTGGCCCCACGTGTTGAACGGCCGGAAGAATGTCGCGGTCAGCGACCGGCCGAACGCCGCGACGAAGAACTCCTCGAGCGACTCGCCGATCTGGACAGGACCCTTGCCGTCCGCGGCGTCGCCGGGCACCGCGCGGTCGGCGAGCTCCGCGACCACGCGGTCGCGCAGCGGAGGCGGGAGCAATCCGATGTGGCGCTGCAGCGGCGTGGGCACCCAGCCGTCGCCTCCGCCCCACGCGCGGGGGTCCGCGGCCGACACCCAGCCGGAGCGGCGCGGAAACGACCAGTCGTCGACCACCCGCGCGATGACGTCGTCGAACAACGGGAAGTGGGAGTGAATGACGTGACCGCCCAGGTCCCAGGTGAAGCCGGCGGGGTCGGTGACCGACGCGGCCGCACCGCCCGGGCCGGGCGCCGCCTCCACGAGCAGCCAGTCGGCGCCCCCGTCGGCGTGCAGCTGCCACGCCGCCCCGAGCCCGGTCGGGCCGGCTCCCAGCACGAGCACGTCGGTTCGTCGCAACCGGGCCTCCAAGAACCACCCGCGGCGTGAGCATTCGATCCGC
>DATGDX010000184.1:0-5687 GCA_035310665.1 Mycobacteriales bacterium
GGGGCCTTTCTGGCCCTGCGTGATCTCGAACTCGACCCGCTGGCCCTCGTCGAGACTCTTGTAACCCTCCATCTGGATCGCGCTGTAGTGCACGAAGACGTCGGGACCGTTGTCCACCGCGATGAAGCCGTAACCCTTCTCCGCGTTGAACCACTTCACGCTTCCCTGGGGCATTCCTGAACTCCCTGTCGCGTTCCCAGGCGTCGGAGCCGCCGGTTGCCCGGCTCCGGGTCTTTGCTCGCAGGGACCCCGGGTCAGCGAGGCCCGCGATTCGTTCCGCGGGCTTGTTGCTGGATGGCCAGACAAGCACGTGCCGAACTAGCGACCGGCCGGGACACTACACGGGGCGCCCGACGGACACCAGCAGCGGGGACCGGTGGCGGTGAAACCCACTGCCGGCGGGGCGCGCTACGCGGGAACGGCGGCGCGGAACGCGTCCAACGAGGCCGGGATCGTGACGGTCGGCCCGACCGTCTCCGCCACCGCGTCGAGCGTCTTGAGCCCGTCCCCCGTGTTGAGCAGCACCGTCTCGGCGTCCGCGTCGAGGTGTCCCGCCGCGAGCAGGCGGCGCAGGACGGCCACGGTCACGCCACCGGCGGTCTCCGCGAAGATTCCTTCGGTCTCGGCGAGCAGCCGCATGCCCTCGACCACCTCGGCGTCGGGGACGTCCTCGAACGCGCCGCCGGTGCGCCGCACGACGTCGATCGCGTACGGGCCGTCGGCGGGGTTGCCGATCGCGAGCGACTTCGCGATCGTGTTCGGCCGCACCGGGCGGACGACGTCCTGCCCCGCCTTGTACGCCGTCGCGACCGGAGAGCACCCGCTCGGCTGCGCGCCGAACACGCGGTACGGCGCCGGGTCGACCAACCCGAGCGTCGTCAGCTCGCGGAACGCCTTGTCGACCTTGGTCAGCAGCGACCCCGAGGCGACGGGGACGACGGTCTGGGCGGGCAGCCGCCAGCCGAGCTGCTCGGCGACCTCGAAGCCCAGGGTCTTCGAGCCCTCCGCGTAGAACGGGCGCAGGTTGACGTTGACGAACCCCCACGGCTCCTCGCCCGCGACCTCCGAGCACAGCCGGTTGACGTCGTCGTACGACCCCTCGACGGCGACGAGCGTGACGCCGTAGACGGCGGTCGCGACGATTTTGCCGGCCTCGAGGTCGTGCGGGATGAAGACCACCGCCCGCACCCCGGCGCGGGCGGCGGCGGACGCGACCGCGTTGGCGAGGTTCCCGGTCGAGGCGCACGCGAAGGTGTCGAAGCCGAGCGCGCGCCCGGCGGCGAACGCGACCGCCACGACCCGGTCCTTGAACGAGTGGGTGGGGTTGGCGCGGTCGTCCTTGACCCACAGCCGGCGCATCCCGAGCGCACGGGCGAGCCGGTCGGCGCGCACCAGCGGGGTGAACCCGGGGGCCAGGTGGTCGTCGGGCGCGGCGGGCACCGGCAGCAGCGCGGCGTAGCGCCACATCGTCTCCGGGCTACCCTCGATGTCGGCCCGCGACAGCGACGGCAGCTCGGCGGCCACCTCGAGCGGGCCGAAGCACTCGATGCAGGCGTGCACCGGGCCGAGCGGGTACCTGCTACCGCACTCGCGGCAGCCGAGGCCGGTGGCGGGTCCGAAACGGGTGGCGGGGAGCTCGCCGGTCACAGTCAACGCGAGGCCGTCCTTCCTCATCTGCCCCGGGCGACTCTCGCCACGGGCCGGAATTGGCACCGGTCCCGGCGCACCAGCGCGGCTGGCGGGCCTCACGGCACGAGAGGTGCCGGGATGGTTGCCGGGGCTTCGTCGGGCCGTTCCCTCTGCCCCTCTGGATGAGCGGTATGCAGTTGGCGTGCCGCAGGCACGACCGCCCAGACTAGCCGGAATCGACGAAGGCGACCGGGGAGGACGCGTGCGCCCGGACGTGCGGTGCTGGCTCGGCCGGCGCAGCTCCCGGGCCGCCGACTGGCCGCTTCCCGACCTGCTCGCGCGCAAGGGCGCGACGACGGTGAGCGTGGTGCTGCCGGCCCGCGACGAGGAGGCGACGGTGGGATCGATCGTCGCGACGATCCGCCACGACCTCGTCGACCGCGCCCCGCTCGTCGACGAGGTCGTGGTCGTGGACAGCGGGTCGACGGACCGCACCGCCGCGGTCGCCGCCGCGTCCGGCGCCCGGGTCGTGCACCGGGACGACGCGCTGCCGGAGCTGCCGGCGCTGCCGGGCAAGGGCGAGGTGCTGTGGCGCTCGCTCGCGGTCACCACCGGGGACCTCGTCGTCTTCGTCGACGCGGACCTGACCGAGTTCTCCGCGCGCTTTGTCACTGGCCTGCTCGGCCCGCTGCTGTCCGACCCGACGGTCGCGTTCGTCAAGGGCGCCTACGACCGGCCGCTGGGTGCCGCCCGCGGCGGCGGGGGCCGGGTCACCGAGCTCGTCGCCCGGCCGTTGCTGAACCTGCACTGGCCGCAGCTCGCCGGGTTCGTGCAGCCGCTGGGCGGTGAGTACGCCGCCCGGCGCGAGCTGCTCGAGGCGCTGCCGTTCGCCACCGGCTACGGCGTCGAGCTGGGCCTGCTCGTCGACGCGCTGGACCGGGTGGGGCTCGACGCGCTGGCGCAGGTCGACCTCGGCGAGCGGCGGCACCGCCACCGGGACACCGCCGCCCTCGGGCTGATGAGCAGCGAGATCCTGCAGACCGCGATGGACCGCCTGGAGCGCCAGGACCGCATCGTGCGGCTGGTCGAGACGGCCCCGCGGCTCGTGCAGTTCCGCCGCCCCGCGGACGGCGAGGGGTGGGCTGTCGACGTGCACGACGTGCGGGCACGGGAGCGGCCGCCGATCGCCAGGCTCGTTGGTGTCCGGCGTTCAGCGGGACGCATCGACGCGCCTTCGACGCTTTCGACCCCCTGACCGCCGCGCGCCGACTACCCTCCGTGGCGTGGACATTCTCGTCGCGTCGAACCGCGGTCCACTCTCGTTCGCGCGGGAGAACGGCTCGGTGATCGCCCGGCGCGGCGGCGGTGGGCTCGTGTCGGGGCTGTCCGCGGCGGCGCGGGCCGGCTCGGCGGCGTGGGTGTGCGCCGCCCTGTCAGAGACCGACCGCCTGGCCGCGCGGCACGCCCCTGGCGGGCGGCTCGACCACGCCGGCCACCCCACGGACGGGATGGCCGTGCGGATGCTCGACATCGAGCCCACGGTCTTCGCCCGCGCGTACAACTCGATCGCGAACTCCACGTTGTGGTTCGTCCACCACATGCTCTACGACATCCCGAACCGCCCGTCGTTCGACACCCGGTTCCGCCGCGAGTGGCGGGACTACGCGGCGTACAACACGGCGTTCGCGGAGGCGCTGGGCGTCGACGCGGGGCCCGGGGCGAAAGTGCTGGTGCAGGACTACCACCTCACGCTGACCCCCCGGCTGCTGCGCGCGCGCCGGCCGGACCTGCGGATCGCCCACTTCTCGCACACGCCGTGGGCGCCGGCGGAGTACTACCGGTTGCTGCCCGACGACGTCGCCCGGGCGGTGCTCGACGGGGTGCTCGGCGCGGACTGCGTGGGTTTTCTAACCGAGCGCTGGGCCCGGGCGTTCCTCGACTGCTGCGAGGACGTGCTCAAGGCGGTCGTGGACCGCGGCGCGATGACGGTGGAACACGCGGGGCGGCTGACCCGGGTCGGCGTGCACCCGCTCGGCGTCGACGGGCACCACTTGCGGGAGCGGGCCTCGCAACCGGACGTGGCCGTGCGGCGGGAGGAGCTGCGCGAGCTGGTCGGCGACCGCCAGATGATCCTACGCATCGACCGGACCGAACTGTCGAAGAACATCGTCCGCGGGCTGGCCGCCTACGGCGAGCTGCTGTGCCGGCATCCCGAGTGGCGCGGGCGGGTCGTGCACGTCGCGTTCGCCTACCCGAGCCGGCACGACCTGCCGGAGTACCGGGAGTACACCGCCGCGGTGCAGCGGATCGCCCGGGAGATCGAGGACGAGTACGCCATGCCGGGGTGGACCCCGGTGATCCTGCGCGTCAACGACGACTACGCGCGCTCCCTCGCCGCCTGCCGGCTCGCCGACGTGCTGGTCGTCAACCCGATCCGCGACGGGATGAACCTCGTCGCGAAGGAGGGCTCGGTGCTGTCGGAGCGCGGCCTCGCGCTCGTCCTGTCCCGTGAGGCGGGCGCCTGCGCGGAGCTCGGCGAGGACGCCATAGAGATCAACCCGTTCGACGTCACGGGCACCGCGGAGGCACTGCACGAGGCGCTGTCGATGCCCCCCGCCGAGCGGGCGGAGCGATCCGTGCGGCTCGCTGCCGCCGCGACCGCGCTGCCGCCGACCCAGTGGCTGGCCGACCAGCTCGCCGACCTCGGGGCGCAGTGAACGGCCCGCGGGGTCAGCGACCGGCGTCCGCCGGGACGGCCGCGGCACCGCTGGCGTAGTCGCGGGTGAGCACGACCGTGAGCGGCGCGTCGCCGGGCAGTCCGGGGATCCGCGGCAGGACGCGTTGGATCGCGGGGAACCGCGCGGCGAGCCGGTGGGCCGTGGCGGCCTGGCCGGGCGCATAGTAGATCGTCGTCGCCCGGATCCGGCCCCGCAGGTTCCCCGTCCCCGTGACGGCCCACCCCTGCCGACGGAACTGCGCCGCCGCGTCGGCCGCGAGCCCGGTCACGCGGCTGTTGTTGAGAACGAGCAGCGGGCCGAGACCGGCGTCGCCCGGAGCCGACTCGGACGGGGCGGGGGGCGCGGCCGGCGCGGTGGCCGTCGCGGTCGGTGCGACGACGAACCCGGGCCCGGTCGTCGGCGGCTCGCCTCCCCACGCCTGCAGGACACCCACGAGCCCGGCGACCGTGGCGACCGCAACCGTCGAGCCGAGCAGGGAGCGGCGCATGCGCGGTCAGGCGTCGATGCCGAGCCGGCGCGCGGCCCGCGCGCGCTGGCGGCTGGCGCGCAGCCGCCGCAGCCGCTTGACCAGCATCGGATCGGCGGCCAGCGCCTCCGGGCGGTCGATCAGCGCGTTGAGGACCTGGTAGTAGCGGGTGGCGGACATCCCGAACAGGTCGCGGATCGCCTGCTCCTTGGCCCCCGCGTATCTCCACCACTGCCGCTCGAACGCCAGCATCTGGCGGTCACGCTCGGACAGCTCCTCGCCGCGCGCCCCGGACCCACCCGCGACCACGTTCGCAGCGTCCATGGGACGCGATGGTACGGCGCAAATTCCACGAATGTCATTCGACGCGCGACCCGTGTCGCTGGGTCCGCTCAGTCGCTGGGGTCCGCTCGAGGGTGGCGCGGCGAGCGGTCGCGGGTAGGGGCCGGTCGACGGGGGCGCTGCGGCAGCAGCGCCGCGGGGATCACCGCCAGGGAGGGCGCGATGAGCATTGGCCGCGGGATGGAGCGCGGGATGGGGCGAGGCCCGGACGCGGCGTTGTCCGTCGACCAGGAGCTGGTCGCCAGCTACCCGACGTACGGGCAGGCGCAGCAGGCGGTCGACCGCCTGTCCGACGCCGCGTTTCCCGTGCAGTACCTGCGCATCGTCGGCAACGACCTGCGACTGGTGGAGAAGGTGACCGGGCGGCTGACCAAGGGCCGCGCCGCGCTCGCCGGCGCGGCCAGCGGGGTGTGGCTCGGCCTGCTCGTCGGTCTGATCGTGGGGCTGTTCGTCCCCGGGCGGGCCTGGCTGGGGCTCATCGTCGCCGGCATCGTCCTCGGCGCGGTGTGGGG
>DATGDX010000185.1:0-1838 GCA_035310665.1 Mycobacteriales bacterium
CGCGGCGCGCAGCGCGGTGTCAACGTGGAGCGCCCGCAGCGCAGCGAGGACGAACGACGTTGACCCCAAGCGAGCACCGCGCAGACTCCACCGCCGAGGAAGACCGATAACGGCTGGGGTTGACACAGAGGGTGTCATGCGTCCGCCCGCGACGCAGAACCACTCCGCGTCCGGCGCCGATGCTGAGAGTCCGGTTGCCTGGCGTTCCACCCGGTGGCTCTCGACGCGCGCGGGCGAGTAGCCCTGGGCGCCCAGGGACCGCCCGACGTACCCGGCCTCCCGGCACAGCGCGTCCGAGCCGAGCAGCACCGCCCGTTCCTAGGTCAGCCCCTGACTCGCTGGGACAGGACCGGAAAAAATCACCCGTCACCGGCTGACGCGTCCGGTTCCGATCTGGCGATCGGCTGGGTCCCGGACCTGTCGGTCATGTCCAGGACGTCCGAGTTCACGTCGAGACGCCTGATTGTGCTCGGCCCTTGCGTGCAACCACCTTCGGGAGTGGAACGGACCGGATCACCAGCGAGATCGTCGCGCGGAGCCGCGGTGGCACCGGTCGTCAGGGCGAGGCGCGTCAGCCTCTCGGCAATCTCTCGATCGCGGTTGTCGGTCGCGTGCAGGTAGCGCTTCGCCGCGATCGTGGACGAGTGACCGAGGCGCCGCATGAGGTCGGCGAGGCTGGCGCCGGCGGCCGCGGCGAGTGTCTGCCCGGTGTGGCGGAGATCGTGGAACCGCAGCTCTGGCAGGCCGACCTGGTTGCGGGCCCGCTCAAACGCCTGCCGCAGCGCGTCGCCGCGCATCGGCGATCCGTCCCGCGCGACGAACACGCGTTCCGACCCGGCGAAGTGCTCAAGGTGGTACGCGATCTCTGGCACGACGTGTGGCGGCAGCGCCACCATGCGGTAGGCGGCCGCGGTCTTGGGCGGCGAGTCGAAACGGTCGCCGGTCGACAGCAGCTCGGTCCGCGTTCGGCGCACGGTCACGCGGCCGTAGTCGAGGTCGACGTCGTCGCGGAGCAGGCCGAGGATCTCGCCGCGGCGCAGCCCGCCCCACGCGCCGAGCAGGACTGCGGCACGGTACCGCGGAGTGATCGCATCGGCCAGAGCCGCGATCTGAGCCGGTGTGGCCACCGGGCGTTCCGGCGCCCGGTCGCTGCCGGCGCCGCGGATCCGGCACGGGTTGCGCGCGATCGACCCATCGGCGACGGCGGTGTTCAGCACCGCGCGAAGGAACCGGTACGACTGCGCGATCGATGTCCGCCCGGCGCTCCCGCGCAACGCCGCGCCATGCCACTCACGGACGACCACCGGCGTCAGCTGCCGCAGCGGCAGGCCGGCGAGCGGCTGCAGGTGCAGCCGGAGGTTGCGCTCGCAGGTCTCCCCGCCACCGCGGCCCGAGCCGGGGATGGTCCCGCAGCCACCGCTGGGTGTAGTCGCTGAACGCGACCTCAGCCAGCCCGTCGTCGACCCAGACGCCGCGCAGCACGTCAGTTTCGATCGCGGCGAGCCAGCGGGCGGCCTCGGTCTTGGTCGCGAACGTCGTGGCCGCGGATCGGCGCCGCCCGTCCGGTCCGGTCCACGAGGCCTGGTACCGCCCAGAGGGCAGCCTGCGGAGCATCGGACAGCGCACGAGGCGCGACCCCACGGCCAGCGGGAAGCGCCGGCGCGCGAGCGCAACTGCCGTCGGGATCGCGATCGTGCAACTAGTGGTCGCCGCCCGAATTACGTCGGTGTAAGTTCTTCCCCTGTCTCGGCGAGGGGAAGCGCCGAGCCTCCCGGCTGTGCCTGCTGTCGGAGGCTGCGATGTCTCGTCGGTCGCCCTATGTCGTGGTGTTGTCCAGT
>DATGDX010000186.1:0-3569 GCA_035310665.1 Mycobacteriales bacterium
TGGACGCGCTGGACTTCCAGCGTGACTACGCGCGGGTACACGCGATCCTCGGCGGTAAGAGCCCCCATCTGCAGACGTACGTCGTCGGCGGCATGGCGCTGCCGATCGATCCCGCAAGCGCGGCCGCGCTGAACGCGGACGCGCTGCAGGAGGTCGACGCGCTGCTTCGGAACGGGCTGGCCTTCGTGCAGCAGGCGTACCTGCCCGACCTGCTCGCGATCGCGTCCTACTACCGCGAGTGGGGGAGCATCGGGCGCGGCGTCGGCAACTACCTCGCCTTCGGTGACTTCTCCTCCAGCCCGCCCCGCCGCGGGCTCCCCATCACCGACGGCGTGCTGTCCAGCGGGGTGCTGCGGGGTGGAACCCTCACCCGCGTGGAGCCGCTGGACCCGGCACGGATCGCGGAGCACGTCACCCGGTCCTGGTTCCGTGACCGCGGGGCGGCCGCACGCTCGCCGTACGACGGCGTCACCGAGCCGCACTACACCGGCCCGGCGCCGCCGTACGAGCACCTGGACGTCGACGGGAAGTACTCGTGGCTGAAGGCGCCGCGCTACGACGGGATGGCGGTAGAGGTCGGTCCGCTCGCGCGCGTCCTGATCGGATACGCCCGCGGCGACCAGCGCTTCCGCAGGCCGGTCGACCGGTCGGTGGCGCAGCTCGGCGTGCCGACGTCCGCGCTGACGTCGACGCTCGGGCGCACCCTGGCCCGCGGGCTGGAGACCGAGGTGCTCGCCGAGCACTCGCTGGTGGTTCTCGACCGCCTCCGCAAGAGCATCGCCGGTGGTGACCTGCGCGTCGCGGACACGACCAAGTGGAACCCGGACAGCTGGCCGAAGCGCGCCCGTGGCGTCGGATTCCACGAGGCGCCCAGGGGCGGACTCTCCCACTGGGTCGAGATCTCCGACAAGCGTCTCGCCCGCTACCAGGCGGTCGTCCCGTCGACGTGGAACGCGGGACCGCGCGACGACAAGGGGCGGCCCGGCCCCTACGAGGTGGCGCTGGTCGGCACCCCGCTGGCCGACCCGGCGCGGCCGCTGGAGATCCTGCGCACGATCCACTCGTTCGACCCGTGCATGGCCTGCGCCGCGCACGTGCTCGACGCCGACGGCAACGACGTGGTCGAGGTGCGCGTCCAATGACCATCGCCCACCACCGCCCGGCACCGAATCGCCTCGACATCCCGGCGCCCCGCCGGCCACCCGCCGCCGAGACGGTCGAGCCTCGGGACGCCGTCGTGCCGGTGCCGGTGTGGCAGACGAGCATCCGGCTCCTGCACTGGCTCCTCGTCGCGACGATCGTCGTGCTCACCATCACCGGGTTCTACATCGGGACGCCGGTGCTCGCGCCGCAGCCCGGGTCGATACCGATGCAGCTCGCGCGGGCGGTGCACCTGTTCACCGGGTTCCTGTTCACCGCGGTACTGCTTGCCCGGTTCGTGCTGCTGTTCACCGGCAACCGCTGGGCCCGCTGGCGGCAGTTCCTGCCCGTCGAGCCGGAGCGGCGGCGTCTCCTCGTGCCGAGCCTGCGCTACTACCTGTTCATCGACAAGGAGCCGCCGCCCGTCGTCGGCCACAACCCGCTCGCCGGGCTGACCTACCTCGTGCTGTTCGCCATGTTCGTCGCGCAGGCGGTCACGGGCATCGCGCTCGAGGCCGTCGAGGAGCGTGGCGGCTGGGCGTGGACGCTCACCGGGTGGGTGTTCGACATCGCGTCGGTGCCGACCGTGCGGTTCTTCCACCACCTCGTGATGTGGCTCACGATCGGTTTCGTCGTGCACCACGTCTACTCCGCCGTGCTGGTCGACCGGGAGGAGCGCAGCGGCGAGATCAGCTCGATCATCAGCGGGTGGAAGAGCGTGCCGAGAAGCCGGGTCGAGGACGATGTCCGCCATGGCCGATGAGCGCGCGCCCGTGCTCGTCCTCGGCGTCGGCAACGAGCTGTTCCGCGACGAAGGGCTCGGCGTCGTGGCCGCCCGCTGCGTGGCGCAGTTGGACCTGGCCGGCGTGGAGGTCGCCGACGGCGGCACTCTCGGTCTCTCGCTGCTGCCGGAGATCGCCGATCGCGAGGCGGTGCTGATCCTGGACGCCGTGGTCAAGCACGACGGCCGGCCGGGTGAGGTGGTCGTGCTCGCCGACGGGTCGGTTCCCACCGGCTGGACGCACGTGGTCTCGGCCCATCAGATCGGGGTTCCGGATGCGCTCGCCGCGGCCGCGCTCGCCGGTCGAGCACCACGCCGGGTCGCGGTCGTCGGCATGGTCCCCGCCTCGTTGGACACCGGGTTCGGTCTCACGCCCGAAACGGCCGCGCACATCGACGAACTGGTCCGCCGGACGCTGGGGGTCCTGTCCGGGTGGGGAATCGAGGCATGTGGTGCATGAGTGGGGGCTCGTTGGCGCCGCGGCCTCGGCGCTCACCGAGGCGAGCGGCGCCGTCCCGCTCGCGCGGGTGGTCTTCGAGATCGGGCCCGGGATGGATTCCGAGGTGGTCGACGCCGCGTGGACGAGCACGGTCGCGGGCAGCGGTCTGGCCGGTGCCGAGGTGCGGTGGGAGCAGGTGCAGGACGCGCTGGCGTGCCTGTCCTGCGGGTCGGAGTACCGCGGTAGCGCGCTCACTCCCTGCCCCAGCTGCGGCGGCAGCGGCCTCGTCGTCACGGCGGCGCCCGAGATCGCGATCGTGGAGTGGACATCGGAGGTCGACGTCGGCGCGACCGCGGCCGCGACCGACGCCGGACGGACCGACGCCGGATGGACCGACGCCGGATGACGGTGCTGGACGAGGGAGGTGGTCACCGTGTCGCTGTGGGGATGGCTGCTCGTCGCGGTCGTGCTGGTGGTGGTCGCGCTCGCGGTCCGCACCGGCGTATACGCGATCCGGCAGTACGAGCGAGGCGTGGTGTTCCGGTTCGGCCGGCTGCGGGAGGCGCCGCGCGGCCCCGGGCTCGCGCTCATCCTGCCGTTCGGAATCGACCGGCTGGTCAGGGTGAACATGCAAACGGTCACGATGCCGGTCCCGGCGCAGGAGGGCATCACTCGTGACAACGTCACCATCACGGTCGATGCGGTCGTGTACTTCCGCGTCATCGACCCGGTCCACGCCGTCATCAACGTGCAGCGGTACCTCTACGCGATCTCGCAGGTGGCGCAGACCTCCCTGCGCTCCATGATCGGCCGAAGTGACCTGGACGAGCTGCTGTCCGAACGGGAAAGGGTCAACGCCGAGCTGCGGCGCATCATCGACGAGCCCACCGAGGGGCCGTGGGGCGTGCGGATCGAGCGCGTCGAGGTGAAGGACATCTCGCTGCCCGAGTCGATGAAGCGGTCGATGTCACGGCAGGCCGAAGCGGAGCGCGAGCGGCGGGCACGGGTCATCACGGCCGACGGGGAACTGCAGGCGTCGGAGAAGCTCGCCCAGGCGGCCGGCGTGCTCGCGACCAACCCGTCCGCTCTGCAGCTGCGCCTCATGCAGACGATGGTCGAGGTCGCGGCGGAGAAGAACTCGACGCTCATCGTCCCGTTCCCGGTCGAGCTGCTCCGCCTGGCGGAGACGATGACCGACGGGGCGCACCG
>DATGDX010000187.1:0-4684 GCA_035310665.1 Mycobacteriales bacterium
CGGCGGTTGTGCATCGCCGACTTCTTCCGCCGCCGGTCCTCCGGCGAGACCGACGTGGTCGCGTTCTCCGTGGTCACGATGGGCGCGCGGGTGTCGCAGGTGACCGCGGAGCTGTTCGCGAAGAACGCCTACCGGGACTACGTCGAGCTGCACGGGCTGTCGGTCCAGCTGACCGAGGCGCTCGCGGAGTACTGGCACAAGCGGGTCCGCGAGGAGCTGGGCATCGCCGGCGACGACGCCGCCGACCTCGACGAGGTGCTCTCCCACCAGGGGTACCGCGGCTCGCGGTACTCGTTCGGGTACCCCGCCTGCCCCGACCTGGAGGACCAGGGGAAGGTCGTCGACCTGCTGCGGCCGGAGCGGATCGGGGTCGTGCTGTCCGAGGGGTTCCAGCTGCACCCGGAGCAGTCGACGAGCGCCCTCATCGTGCACCACCCCGAGGCCAAGTACTTCAACGCCCGCTGACCTGCGGTCCCTTTTCGGCGCCCGCCACGCGGCGCCGAGGATGCTTGATCGCTGCCGTTGTCCCGCAGCACCCGCATCGGGGCGCGTTCGGTGCCGAATTCGCGATCACGTTCGTCGGGCGGCGGGGTCTGGGAGGCGCTCGGGCGGCCCGGGCGGCCGCCGTCACTCCCGCGAGCGCAGGGCGACGTCGAACTCGACCGCGACGTCGTCGCGCACCTTCAACGCGCCGAAGAACGCCGAGTAGGGCCGTATCCCCCACCTGGTCTGAGTCACCGTCGCCGAGCCGCGGGCGCGGCCGTCGGTCAGTCGCCCGTGCACCGTGACCGGCCGCGTCACCCCGGTGATCGTGAGGTCGCCCTCGACGGTGAACGCGTCCGCGGACCCGTCCACCCGCGTCGACCGGAACTCGATCGTCGGGTGCTGGCCGGTGTGCAGGACCTTCCCGCGCAGCGTCTTCTTGATCTCCGCCCGGTCGGCGTCGGTGAGTGGCTTGACGCCACCGGAACCCTCGCGGACCTCGAAGGAGTCGACGTCGACATTCACCGTCACGGAGCAGCGGGTGAGGTCCGTGCTGTCGACCGTGGCGCTGCCGCCCCAGCGGGTGACCTCGATGGTGAGGTCGTGGCCGGCCTTGGCGCCCAGCCCGGTCCGGCCGGTCATGACCAGGAGCTCCCCCGCCCCGGGTCCCAGCGGGTAGGTGCCGTCGGGCGCAGCGATGGCCACATGCTACTCGGTGGGCCCGGCTCATAGCGCGAGCGGCTCCCGCGTCCCGGCGACCTACCCTTGCCTGCGGGCCGTGTTCCGCGGACCGGGCAGGAAAGGGACGTCACCGATGACCAGCGACACCGGCGCCGACGACGGGCGCCACGTTTTCTACTCCTGGGCGGCCCAGGACCTCATCTCCCCGCTGTCCGTGGCCGGTGCGGAGCGCTCCTGGTTCTGGGACGACGCCGGCAACCGCTA
Organism: Mycobacteriales bacterium; assembly: GCA_035310665.1. Taxonomy (GTDB): domain Bacteria; phylum Actinomycetota; class Actinomycetes; order DATGDX01; family DATGDX01; genus DATGDX01. The sequence continues at coordinate 1,429 of DATGDX010000187.1, forward strand.
CCTCGACTTCGCCAGCCAGCTCGTCAACGTCAACATCGGCCACCAGCACCCGAAGGTGATCGCTGCGATCAAGGAGCAGGCCGATCGGCTGTGCACGGTCGGGGCGTCGTTCGCCAACGACGTGCGCAGCCGGCTCGCCCGGATGATCGCGGAACGCGCGCCCGGTGACCTCGAGATGGTGTTGTTCACCACGGGTGGCAGCGAGGCGGTGGAACACGCCGTCCGGCTGGCGCGCCTGCACACCGGACGGCACAAGATCCTCTCGGCGTACCGCTCCTACCACGGGGCGACCCACGGCTCGATCACCCTGACCGGGGAACCGCGCCGGTGGCCGAGCGAGCCGGGCATGCCCGGGGTCGTCCACGTCTTCGGCCCCTACCGCTACCGCTCGCCGTGGTACTCGGAGACCGACGAGCAGGAGCGGGACCGCGCGCTGCGCCACCTGGAGGAGGTGGTGACGCTGGAAGGGCCGCAGACGGTCGCGGCGATCCTGCTGGAGACCGTCGTCGGCACCAACGGCGTGCTCGTGCCGCCCGACGGCTACCTGGCCGGGGTCCGGGAGCTGTGCGACCGGCACGGCATCCTTCTGATCACCGACGAGGTGATGACCGGGTTCGGCCGGTGCGGCGAGTGGTTCGCGGTCGACCACTGGGGGGTGGTCCCCGACCTGATCACCTTTGCCAAGGGAGTCAACTCGGGGTACGTCCCGCTCGGCGGCGTCCTCATCTCCCGCGCCGTCGCCGACAGCTTCCGCACCCGGGCGTACCCCGGTGGGCTCACCTACTCCGGCCACCCGCTCGCCTGCGCCGCCGGTGTCGCCTCGATCGAGGTGTTCGAGGAGGAGGGGATCCTCGCGCACGTGCGGCGGATGGGGGAGTCCGTCGTCGCGCCCGGGCTGGAGAACCTGCGCGCCCGGCACCCGTCGGTCGGCGACGTGCGCGGGCTCGGGCTGATGTGGGCGCTCGAACTCGTCCGCGACCGCGGGACCCGGGAGATGCTGGTGCCGTTCGACGCGGGCGGCCCGGCGGCCGAGCCGATGACCCGGCTCGTGGCCGCATGCCGGGAGCGGGGCCTGTGGCCGTTCACGCACTTCAACCGGGTGCACGTGGTGCCCCCGCTGACGATCAGCGAGGGGGAGCTCAAGGAGGGGCTGGACATCCTCGACGAGGCTCTCGAGGTCGCCGACGAGTACTACGCGGGCACCTGAGGGATTGCAGGCCGTCCTGTTCGACCTCGACGGCCTGCTCGTCGACTCCGAGCCGCTGTGGACGATCGCGGAGCGGGACTTCGCGGCGCGGCACGCGACGACGTGGACGCCGGCGATGAAGGCGGCGATCGTCGGCACGCACCTGTCGTTCTCGGTGCCGACGATGCTGTCGGTGTTCGGTACGCCGTCGGCGCGGGCGGCCGACCCCGCCGCAGAGGCGGCCTGGCTCCTCCGCCGGGTGGCCGCCGAGTTCGCCCGCGGGGTCGAGTTGCGCCCGGGTGCGGCGCGCCTGCTCGCGGAGCTGCGGGACGCCGCGGTCCCCGCGGCGCTGGTCTCCTCGTCGTACCGCCTGCTCGTCGACACCGCGCTCGCCGCGATCCGCTCCGACGGGTCGCCGGACTGGTTCCGGGTGACGATCGCGGGGGACGAGGTCGCGCCTCCCAAGCCGCACCCGCAGCCCTACCTCGCCGCCGCTGCCGCGCTCGGCGTCGACCCGGCCCGGTGCGTCGTCCTCGAGGACTCACCGGCCGGTGTCGCGGCCGCGGAGGCCGCGGGGTGCGCCGTGGTCGCCGTGCCCGAGGTGACCCCGATCCCGCCAGGCCCTCGGCGCCGCGTCGTGGCCACGCTGGGCGACGTGACCCTCGACTGCCTTCGACGGCTCATCGCCTGATGTCGTCGTGCCCGTGCCCGTGCCCGTGCCCGTGCTCGGCCGGGCGCCGGCCCGACCGTCACCCGGCCGGCCGAACACCGCCCGCACGCAGCCGTCCTGCTTGTTCTTGAACAGCTCGTAGCCGCGCGGTCCCTCGCTCAGCGGCATCAGGTGAGTGGCCAGGTGAGCCGTCGGGATCTCGGCGCGGCACACGGGATGCGGCGCGGTTGGACCCCTGCGTTGACGGTCGAGAACGGAGCGGGGAGCCGGGGGGGTTACTCGGTCGCGATCGCGGCGAGCACGTCCATCCGCGCCGCGCGGCGCGCGGGCCAGAGCGCGGCGAGCACGCCGACGAGAGCGGCCAGCACGACGTAGAGGGCGAGCTGGGCGACCGGAATCCGCAACACCTCGATCCCCTCGTCGCGCATCGTGGACACGACCGCCCACCCGAACGCGACGCCGACGCCGACGCCGAGCAGCGCGCCGAACGCCGAGATCGTGACGGACTCCAGGCGGACCATGCGGCGCAGCTGGCGGCGGCTCATCCCGACCGCTCTCAGCAACCCGATCTCGTGGGTGCGTTCGAAGACCGACAGCGCGAGGGTGTTCACGATGCCCAGCACCGCGATGAGGATCGCGAGGAACAGCAGCCCGAAGACCAGCAACAGCAACCGGTCGATCATCGCCTTGTAGTCGGCCTTCACCTGGGTCTGGTCCTTGAGCTGCACGCCGGGATACCGGTGCACCACGTCGAGGAGGGCGCGGTGGACACCCTCGCGGTCCGCCCCGCTCGCCCGCGTGACCATCACCACGGTGTCCAGGCGTTGTGCGAAGTGCGCGTCGTACGTCGCCGTCGACAGCAGGTAGGGCCCGGCGAACTGGTTCGGCTCGTAGGTCCCGCCGACGCGCAGGGTCGTGCTCCCGGTCGCGGCGAACACCACCGGGACCGGGGCGCCCACGCGCCAGCCCTGCTCGGCCGCGACGTGCGCGTCGACGAGCAACTCCCCGCGCCGCAGCGCCGCCTCCGACCCGTCCCGCACCGCGAGGTTGAGCACCCGTTCCGCGGTGCCGGGCGTGATCGCGGTCACCATCGCGGTCCGACCCCCGATCTTCACCTGCCCGCCGCTGACCGCCGCGACCGTGTCCACCCCGTCGACCCGGGCGAGGTCTCGAGCCACCTGCGGGCTGAACGGGAAGTACTGCTGCGACGCGACGACGTAGTCGGCGCCGATGCCCTCGTCGATCAATCGATAGGCGGACGCGGTGACCGAGGAGGCGAGCACCGTCGCCAGGGTGACGAACGCGAGCCCGATCATGAGCGCGGACGCGGTCGCCGAGGTGCGCCGCGGGTTGCGCAGCGCGTTCTCGGTGCCGAGCTTCCCGGCGATGCCGAACACCCG
>DATGDX010000188.1:0-2528 GCA_035310665.1 Mycobacteriales bacterium
CACCGTCCTTCTCCTGCAGCCGACCCTGCTCACCGGTCTGGTCGCGATGACCGTGCTGTTCGCGACGCAGGCCGCGTTCGGCGCGCTGCGCACCCACCGACGTGTGGACCGTCTGCTGAACCGCCCGCCGGTGCTGCTGATGGCGGGGCGAACGCCGCTGATGGAGAACATGCGGCGCAGCCATGTCACGGAGGACGAGCTGCGGCAACGCATCCGGCTGGCCGGGCTCGCCAGCCTGGACCACGTCCTCGCCGTCGTGCTGGAACGCAACGGCCAGGTGAGCGTGCTGCGCCACGGCCCGGTGTCGCTCGAGTTGTTCTAGGACGTGTTCGGTGCGCAGGCCCTGCGTGACCTCGTCGAGCACGGCCGGACGGCCCCGACCGCACCCGGCAGCCCCTGGCGCGGCGACCAGCGCGGCAACGCCCCACGCCCATGGGTTAGGCCCCGACGCCCGCGCGGTCCCCGGGCCGGCGGCCAGCGCGGTGGTGCTCCAGCGCTCGCCGCACCGTCTCGCGGTGCTCCGCAGCGGCGACCGCGTGAAGATCCTCGAGCAGCGCGAGGACGTGGTGCTGCACGCGGGGCGAGTCCTTCCCCCAGTACGTGATCTCGTCAAGCGCGAGCCCCACGAAGTCGCCGAGCCGCGGCGCGGGGAGCACGAGCCGCACCTGACCGTCGGGGCCCCGGTGCACCGCGGCGGGAAACGGCCGGGTGGCCAACCGCCGCACCAGGTCGTGGAGTTGGTCTAGGGCCTGGACGGCGGTTGTCACGTCGTTCGTGGACGGAGACAAGGCCCGTTCGGCGATGTCGACGAGCTGCCGGAACCCGTAGCCGACGTCCTGCCGCATGGTCGGCTCGATGCCGAACGCGACACCGCGTCGTACGCGCGCGTCGTCGACCTCACCCGAACGCGCGCCGGACACCATCACGAGCGGCGCGCCCTCGGGCAAGAACCCGCCGAGGCGGGGAAGGAGCCCGAGGACGACGTCGTGGCGTGCCGCGAGACCGACCAGGTGGCGTACGTCGACCGACGTCACCACCCCGGGCCGCGACGCGACGACGTGCCGCGCGGGCGGCGCGCTGGCCTCCCCGCCGCCGGCCTGCGCCTGCCCCGAGCGGTGCGCGGCGTCCGGCGAGACCTCCGGGGTGCCCGCCGGGAACTGCCGCTCGAGCAGCGCGCGGGTCTGGTCGCCGATCGTCGCGATGACGTTCGCGGCGCGCAGCGAGTTCGCGATGTGGTCGATGTAGACGATGAACATCACGATGCTGCCCAGGACGAACAGGAACGCGACGGTCGTCGACAGTCGGGGCACGAACGGCAGCGCGACCGACTCGCCGCGCACCGACCGCAGCACGGTCATCGCGTAGACGAACGTCGCCACGAAGACGCCGAGGGCGACCTGGGTCACCCGGTCCTCGAGGAACCGGCGCAGCACCCGGGGGGAGAACTGGCTGCTGGTCAGCTGGAGCGCCACGACCGTGATCGAGAACACCAGACCGGTGAACGAGATCATCGAGGACGTGACGGCCGAGAGCAGCGCTCGCGCCCCGTCCGATCCGCCCGGGTAGAGCCATCCCGGCGACTCCACCCACCGCTGGTCCACCTCGACCAGGGTGAGTCCCACGCCGATCGCCACCACGGTGAAGCCTGCGGGGACGAGCCAGAAGCTCGTCCACACCGCGCGCAGCAGGGCGGGGACCACGACGGGCGACCGTTAGCGCGGGGCGCCGGGCGGCGGCGGTGGGGATACCCGCTCCAGCGCGCCCGGCTCCGGGAACAGGTGGGTCGCGCCGGGGATCACTTCCAGGTGGTACGGCGCGGTGAGCCGGCCGGCCGCCTGCCGGTTCAGCTCCAACACCAGCTCGTCCCGCCCACCGACGATGAACAGCGTCGGTGCATGAACCTGCGCCAGCGCGTCCCCCGCCAGGTCCGGGCGGCCGCCCCGGGACACCACGGCCCGCACCTGCTCGGGCCGCTGTCCCGCCGCGACCAGCGCGGCAGCGGCCCCCGTGCTCGCCCCGAACAGCCCCGTCGGGAGGTCGAGGACGCCGGCCAGCCAGTCGACCGCGGCGGTCGTCCGTGCGGCGAGCAGGTCGATCGCGAACCGACGCGACTCGTCCCGGTCCTCCTCCACTGTCAGGAGGTCGAGCAGCAGCGTGGCGAACCCGGCCCGGCACAGGTCGGCGGCGACCGCCTGGTTGCGGGGACTGTGGCGAGAGCTGCCGGTGCCGTGCGCGAACGCGACGACGCCGGCCGCGCGGTCGGGGACGGCGAGGTCGCCGTCCAGGACCACATCGGTCACGACGACCTGCACAGCCTCCGAACGCATCTCCCACGACTAACCGGCGACGGCGCGCGTCCCGCGTCCTAGGCTCGAAAGACCGCACGAAAAGACCGGACAAGACGGGACGAGAGGAGCGCCCGCATGATGACACCGTGGGGATGGGGCTGGGGCTGGCCCATGATGGTCTTCATGCTGCTGTGGTGGCTGCTGCTCGCCGCCGGCATCCTCTGGCTCGTCCGCGTCGCG
>DATGDX010000189.1:0-1733 GCA_035310665.1 Mycobacteriales bacterium
CGGCCGGAGGCGGCTGCCTCGACGAGCACCGCGACGTACACCCCCGACGGCCAGTCGTGCGGCACCGGGAGGGTGTACGCCGGCCACGGCGCGAGCTCGCGCCCTCGCAGGTCGACGCCGGGCTCGCCCCAGTCCTGGAACGGCAGGTGCGGTGGGGTGTCCTGTCCCGGGAACCAGTCGGAAACGCGCATCAGCGACGGGGTGATCCCGCAGCGGTAGATCTCGACGCGGAACGCGGGCGCGTCGGTGGCGACGTGCAGGGTGAGCCGACCGCCGGGAACCGGGCTGGGCTGGGCGGGGTACCCCCGAATCACCTGGTCCCCCTCGCGGCCGCTGCCCTCCCGGTGCCGGCACACCCTACGGTTCACGACCCACGGCGGCGGGGATCACCGCCGGGCGGAGCGTCGATTCACCGGACGCGTCGGAAGGCAACTGTGATGAGGCCGTCATGACGCAGATCACCTGCTTGGGGCGTGCGACGTTCCGGTTCACGACGCCCGAGGAGAAGGTCGTCCTCGTCGATTCGTGGACGTTCGGCAACCCGCTATGCCGCCCCGAGGACAAGGACGTCGGCCCGGTCGACCTCATCCTGATCACGCATGGTCACCACGACCACGTCGGCGACGTCATGCGGATCGCCCAGCAGGGAGCGCCGACGACGGTGGCGATCCCGGAGCTGGGGAGGTGGCTGGGCGCGCGGGGCCTGCGGCGGGTGCACACCATGAACCTGGGCGGCATCGTCGAGCTGCACGGGGTTCGGGTGACGATGACCCCGGCCGCGCACTCGTCCAGCGTGGACGAGGACCCGTACGCCAACGTGGGGGTCGCGGCCGGCTTCGTCCTTGGGTTCTCCGACGGGGCGCGCGTCTACCACGCCGGGGACACGACCGCGTTCCCGGGCATGCAGATCATCGCCGAGGTCCACCGGCCGGACCTGGCCCTGCTCCCGATGGGCGACCACCACACGATGGCGCCTCCCGAGGCAGCCGTGGCGGCCCGGCTGCTGAACGTCCCCCGCGTCGTTCCGATGCACTTCGGCATCGCCCCCGAGTCGCGCGCCGCGCCCGTCCGGTTCCGCGCCGCGCTCGACGACCGGAGGCTGCGCGACGTCGAGGTGGTGGAGATGGCGCCGGGCGACACCGTCGGGTGGCCGCCCGTGTAGTCGGGTCAGCGTTGGGTCAGGGCAGCGGGCGGGTGGCGAGGACGTCCGCCGCCACCCGCCGCCCGGAGTGCAGGGCGCCCTGCAGCGAGCTCGTGTCCCGATGGTCCCCGCACACCCAGACCCCGTCGACCCGCGCCGGGCGGGTGAACGCGTGCGGCGCCGCCATGTCCGGCAGCGCGTTCGCCACCCGGTTCGTCGCGACCAGCTGCCAGCCCGCCGCGTCGACGCCGTACAGCTCACCGAGCCGCCGGCGCACCGCCGGCTCCACCTCCGCCGGGTGCGCGCCCTTCGCGTCGACGAGGGAGGTCGCGACGAGAGCGGCGCCGGTGGGGGAGTACGCCGGCGCGACCGCGGTGAGGACCACGGTGTTGTTGACGAGACCACCGTCGACGTCGACGACGAGCGTGGGTTCGCCGAGCGGGTCGATGTCGGTCGCGTGCCAGTACGTCGTGACCGACTTCCACGGCCGGGTCCGCACGCCGGGCACGAGGGCGGCCGCGCCGTCGGCGTCGGCGGCGACGACGACGGCCGCGGCGGCGACCCGCCGCCCGTCCGCCAGGACCACCTCGTC
>DATGDX010000190.1:0-7227 GCA_035310665.1 Mycobacteriales bacterium
GCGGGCGCGGCGGGTGGGCACGCTGCGGCTGGAGATGCCGCCGCTGCAGGAGGGCCCCGGCTGGCAGGACTTCCGGGCCCGCCACGAACGGTTCCCCGACGACCCGCCGCGCCGGGTGCGCATCTACCTGGTCGGCAAGGCAACCACGCCGGAGCAGCGCGGCCGGCTGGTGCGGGCCGCCGAGCGGGAGTACCGCGCGCTGCGCGGCATCGAGTTCCCCGGGATCGCCGCGCCGGTCGACTTCGTCGAGCACGACCTTAGTCCCGCGCTGGTCTTCCCGTACGACGTCGGCTTCGCCCGCCTGGACCACTTCCTCGCCGAGCACGGCCGAACGCTGCGGGTCGACGAGCGGCTCGACCTGCTCCGTGCCATCGCGGAGACGATCGCCTATGCCCACTGGCGGGTGCTCACCCACCGCGGGCTCAACCCGCGGTGCGTGTGGGTCCGCCGCGACGGCGACGGGTTCGCCGTCCGGGTCAGCGACTGGCAGACCGCCTCCCGCGGCCCGGGCACCGGCACGCGAGTGACCGCGACCCGAACCGTCGCCGACCTTACCGACGTGGGAGCGAGCGCCTTTTGCGCCCCGGAGTGGGCGTGGTCGGGGGAGAACGGCGTCGCGCTCGACGTCTTCGCGCTCGGCTACCTGCTGGTCACCGGCTCGCCGCCGGCGTCGTCGTACGGCGCACTCGCCCAGCGCCTGCACACCCAGGGCGCGCTGCACGTCGCGCAGCAGGTCGACGGCGTGCCCGAGCAGCTGGACCGGCTCGTCGCCGCGGCGACCGCCGCCGACGCGGCTCGACGCACCCCCGACGTGACGGCGTTCCTCGCCGACCTCGACAAGGTGCGGGTGCAGCTCGCCGCCCCGGAGGAGCGGGAGCTGCCGCCCACCGACCCGCTCGACGCGGAACCGGAGGACACGCTCGAGGGCGGCTTCGTGCTGCTCCGGCGGCTGGGCCGCGGCTCGACCGCGCTCGCGCTGCTCGTGCACCGCGGCGACCCGGACGACCCGAGCGTGCTCAAGGTGTCGCTCGACCCGGACAGGGACGCGCGGTTGCGCGCCGAGGCGGCCGCGCTCGCCGTGCTCGGCGACTCCCCGGGCATCGCCCGGCTCGAGGACGGCCCGCTGTCCGTCGCTGGCCGGCAGGCGATCCTCGTCTCGTACGCGGGGGAGCGCACGCTCGGCCAGGAGCTGCGCGAACGCGGCCGGCTGCAGCCGGAATGGCTGCACGACTGGGGCCTCGACCTGCTCGACGTCCTCGACGTGCTGGAGCGCGCCGGGGTCGCGCACCGCGACATCAAGCCGGACAACCTCGGGGTGCACCAGCGCGGGGGCAAGAACACCAAGCGCCGGCTGGCGCTGTTCGACTTCTCGCTGGCCGGCGAGCCACTGGACGCGGTCGAGGCCGGCACCGTGCCCTACCGCGACCCGTTCCTCGGCACCCGGGAGCGGCCGGTGTGGGACACGGCCGCGGAGCGCTACGCCGCGGCGGTCACGCTGTACGAGATGGCGAGCGGCCGGCGCCCGGAGTACGGCACCGCCGCGGCGCACCCGGGCTTCTCGGACGTCGACGTGACCATCGACGCGGAGCTGTTCGACCGGTCCTACGCCACGGGGCTCGCCGACTTCTTCCGCCGCGCGCTGGCCCGCAGTGCCCACCAGCGGTTCGACACCGCCGAGGACATGCGCCGCGCCTGGGACGCCGTGTTCGCCTCGCCCGAGACGGTCGTCCCGCCGGACACCGCCGTACGCCGGATCACGCGCGACACTCCGATCGGCGCCGCCGGGCTGTCCCCACAGGTGCTCACCGTCCTGGAACGGCTCGGGGTGGCCACCGTGGGCGACGCGGCCGACCTGTCGCCGGCGAAGGTCGCCTGGCTGCCCGGCATCGGCAGCCGCACCCGGGCGCTGCTGTCGCCAGAGCTCGACCGGCTGCGCGCGCAGCTCCCCGCCGCCCCCGAGCCGGCGCTCGCCCCCACCCTGCTCGACCGGGTGGCCGCCAGCCTGCTGCCCGGTGACCACGCCCGCCCGCTCGCCGAGCAGCTGCTGCGGTTGGGCGAGCATCCGCCGCCGAGCTGGCCGTCGCTGCGCGAGGTCGCCCGCGCGCTGCGCCGTGAGCAGCGCGACGTCCGCGACGAGGTGGCCGCGCTGGAGGCGCACTGGGTCGGGTTGCCCGGGATGACCGAGCTGCGCGACGTGCTCGTCGAGGTGCTCGACGGCTTGGGCGGTGTCGCCCCCGCCGCGCTGGGCGCGTCGGCGTTGCTCGACCGGCTCGCCTCCGCGGTCGAGGAGCCGCTGCGGGACCGGCTGGTCGACGCCGTCGTCCGCGCCGCCGTCGAAGCCGAGCTCGCCGACCCCGAGCTCGACGGCAACCCGCGGCTGACGTACTCCCGACAGCGGCACGGCATCCTGCTGGCTGCGGGCGCCGCGGGCAGCGGCCCGTCGACCGCGCAGCGGTTGGAGTGGGCGTCGCGGCTTGGTGCCGCCGCCGACGCGCTGGCCGGCACCGCTCCGCTGCCGGTGCCGCAGCGGGTTGTCGAGACCCTGCGCGCGGTCCCGCCCGCCGACCCAGGCGACCTCGGCACCGCCTCCGACGAGCTGCTCGTCGCGGTCGCGGTGCTCGCCGCGCAGACCGCCGCGGCCACCCCGCGGCTCGAGGTCTACCCCCGCGGGTTGGACGCCGGGCGGGCGCTGCGGCTGGCCGCCGGCTCCCTGTACGGCGCGAGCGACCTCACCGCCGAGCAGGTCGCCGAGCGGGTCGCCGCACGGTTCCGGCACGCCGAGCCGCTGCCGGCCCGCCCCGGCCTCGACGCGCTGCTGGAGCGGGCCGGGGTGCCGCTCGTGTGGGACGAGGCGTCGGACCGCTACGTGACCCGGCAGGCCGCGGTCGCCGGAGTGTCCGCGCTCGACAGCTCGACGCGGCGCGGCTCCGGTCGGACCGCGACCGGCTCGCGCAGCCGTCCCGGCTGGCGTCGCGTCGAGGACGCGGTGCTCGCCGCCGACGACCGGTTGCTCGGCTCGCTGGAGTCCGGCGGCTGGCTGGTGGTGACGACGGCGCCGCGTCGGCTGCAGCGCGCGGAGCGCTGCCTGGCGGCGTACGACGGCGTGTGCCGTGTCGACGTCGAGGCTGTGGTGCTCGACGGGATGCGCACCTTCGCGCGGGGGCGCCGCGTGCGCTGGGACACGGTGCTCGCCGCGGACGCCGCGGACCGCCGCAGCCCCGACTGGGCGCGCCTGCAGCAGGTCGTGGCGGCCGGCGTCGAGGCGCTGCGCGAGTCGTTGGGTGGCGCCGGGTCGGCGGTGCTGCTCGCCAACGCCGGCATCCTCGCGCGCTACGACGCCGCGCTCGGTGTGCTCGCCGAGGTCAAGGACTGGCTGCGCACCGCCGGGCTGCGTGGGCTGCGAACGGCGTGGCTGCTGGTGCCGTGGGCGGATGCCGCGGCCACGCCGCTGCTCGACGGTGTCGCCGTCCCGATGCTCGGCACCGAGTGGCTGCCGCTGCCGACCGCGTGGATCGAGCGGCACGAGAAGGTGCAAGGAGACGCCGCGTGATCGACGCTCGGCGGTTGCTGTCGGACCTGCAGCGGGTCGTGCGCGACCTGGAGGCGGACCTGCGCGGCCGGGTGGCCGGCGAGCCGAGCGTGCGGCGCGCGTGGGAGGCGGAGTTCGAGGCGGCGCGGTCGTCCGAGCGGACGGGTCTGGCGTTCGAGGTGTGGCGCGACCAGCGGGTGACCCAGGTCGCGGTCGGCTGGGTGCTCGCCTGCGTGTTCACCCGGTTCTGCGAGGACAACGGACTGCTGGACGACGTCTGGCTGTCGGGGCCGGGAGAGCGGCTCGCGGAGGTGCGCGATCGGCAGCTGCACTACGGCCGCGAGCACCTCGGCTCCTCCGACCTCGACTACCTGGAGGCCGCGCTCGACCGGCTCGCCGCGGTGCCGGTGACCGCCGCGCTGGTCGACACGCACAACCCGCGGACCCTGCTCGCCCCGACCCCGGACGCGGCGACCCGGCTGCTGGAGTTCTGGCGGCGCATCGACCCCGCGTCGGGCCGGCTGGCGCACGATCTCACGGATCGGTCGCTGCAGACCCGGTTTCTCGGCGACCTGTACCAGAACCTCAGCGAGCAGGCGCGCAAGGACTACGCGCTGCTGCAGACGCCGGAGTTCGTCGCCGAGTTCATCCTCGACCGCACCCTCGACCCGGCGATCGAGGAGTTCGGGCTGGCCACCGTGCGGCTCATCGACCCGGCATGCGGGTCGGGACATTTCCTGCTCGGTGCGTTCGCTCGGCTGCTGTCTGGGTGGCAGGAGCTGGAGCCCGGCACCGACGTGCAGCTGTTGGTCGGCCGGGTGCTCGACCAAGTCGCTGGTGTCGACATCAACCCGTACGCCGCGGCGATCGCCCGGTTCCGTCTCGTGGTCGCGGCGATTCGGGCGTGCGGGATCCGCCGGCTCGTCGACGCGCCCGCGTGGCGGCTGCACGTCGCCATCGGCGACTCGTTGCTGTTCGGCGCGTCGGATTCGGGCCAGGTTCGTGCGGGCGATCGGGGCGAGGGACCCTTCGTCTACTCGTACGAGGACGCCGCCGAGATGAAGGAGGTGCTCGGTCAGCGCTACCACGCCGTGGTCGGCAATCCGCTTTACATTACAGTGAAGAACCCGGTGCTCAATCGGGCGTACCGGGAGCGGTGGAACGCGTGTGCTGGCCAGTACGCGATGTCGGTGCCCTTTGCGCAGCGAATCTTCGACCTCGCTGTTGACAGTGGATCTACTGGACAGATTACGGCGAATTCCTTATGAAGCGGGAGTTCGGCCGCAAGCTCATCGAGCAGTTCCTAGCCAACCTTGACCTGTCGCTCGTTGTCGACACGTCCGGTGCGTACATCCCTGGGCATGGGACGCCGACCGTGCTGCTGTTCGGACACAACGGAGCCCAGTCCACAAGACGATTCGTGCGGTACTCGGTATTCGAGGGGAGCCGTCTGCACCAATCGACGCTCGAAAAGGTTTCGTTTGGACTGACATCGTGCACAACGTCGACTTCCCGGGCCGGGAGACCGAGTACCTGTCCGTTCATGATCGACCCAGGAGCGTCTTTCGCTCGTTCCCCTGGAGCCTCGCGGGAGGGGGGAGTTCGGACCTCTTCTCGCGCATCACGAACATGCGCACGCGGCGCCTCGGTCTTACTGTCGACCTCGTCGCGGGCAGGACTGCCCACACTGGCAGCGACGAATCCTACTTCGCTCCGCCTGGAACATGGCGTCGGCACGAGGTGGACTCGAAGCATGTGAAGCCGCTCGTAGAGGGTGAGGTAGTGCGTGACTGGCGGCTTTCGACCGAGACCGAGACTCTAGTTTCCCTACGATAGCGCGCTGCGAGCACATGCAGATGACGGGGTCGTCTCAATTCTGTGGCTGACGAAGCCGTTCCTGCTACGTCGTCGGGAGCCCGCCGGAACGCACGAAGAGATCGGTTTGACTTGGTACGAGTTCAGCCGCTTCCACCCCGATCGCTTCGTACGACGATATGGTATACCAATGGCATTTGTCGCGACGCATAACCACTTCATCCTCGATCGGGGCGGCAAAGTATTCAATCGATCGGCGCCCGCGATCAGATTGCCTGAAGCCGCGTCGGAGGAAGAGCATCTGAGGCTGGTGGGACTACTGAACTCATCGACGGCGTGCTTTTGGCTTAAACAGGTGAGCCATAACAAGGGTAGCAGCGTAGACCAGCGGGGTGCACGACAGACGACGGTGGAGTGGGAGAACTTCTACGAGTTTACGGCAACAAAGCTCACGGATTATCCGTTGCCTGATGGTGCCCCGGTTGACCTGGCGACGCGGCTTGATGGACTCGCGCAGGAACTCGGCACGGTGACGCCAGTCGCCGTCTGTGAAAGCGGCGTACCCACCCGGCACGCACTCGACGCGGCTCATGAGCGGTGGCAGGCGATCCGTGCTGAGATGGTGTCCGCGCAGGAGGAGTTGGACTGGGAGGTCTACGACCTCTACGGACTGCTCGGCGACGACGCCGACGCACTCATCGGCAAGGACGTGACCAAGCCGCCATTGCAGCTTGGCGAGCGAGCCTTCGAGATCGGGCTGGCGCGCAGGATGGCCGCCGGCGAGGTGGAGACCCAGTGGTTCTCCCGACACCGGTCGACGCCCATCACGCAGCTACCGGCGCACTGGTCGCCCGACTACCGGGCGCTCGTCGAACGACGGCTCGTGTTCACCGCCGCCGACCCCTACCTGCACCTCATCGAACGGCCGGAGTGCAAGCGTCGGTGGCAGAGCGAGCCGTGGGAGAAGCAGGAATCCGAGGCGCTGGCGAACTGGCTGCTCGACCGGCTGGAGAACCGGCGGCTGTGGTTCACCGGCGACGACTTCCCGCGGCTGCGCACCGTCGCCCAGCTCGCCGACGAGGTGCGCACCGACCCCGACTTCGGCGACGTCGCGGCGCTCTACGCCCGCGATGTGGACATCACCGCCGTCGTCACCGCTCTGGTCAAGGACCAGCACGTCCCGTTCCTCGCGGCCTGGCGCTACACAGACACCGGGATGGACAAGCGGCAGGTGTGGGAGCGCACCTGGGAGCTGCAGCGCCGCGAGGACGCCGGCGAGCACGTGGGCACGATCGCGGTCCCGCCGAAGTACAAGCAGGCCGACTTCCGCGCCGGCTCGTACTGGCGGCTGCGCGGCAAGCTCGACGTCCCCAAGGAGTGGTTCACCTCCTACCTCGACGCCTCCCGGGACGGCACGTTGCTGCTCGGCTGGGCCGGGTTCGACCACCTCCAGCGGGCGCAGGCGCTCGCGGCGTACGTCGGGGAGCGCATCGAGCTCGACGGCTGGGCTGCCGACCGGCTCACTCCGCTGCTCGCCGGGCTCGCCGAACTGTTGCCGTGGGTGCGGCAGTGGCACGACGAGCCCGACCCCGCCTTCGGTCAGCGACCCGCCGACGCCTACCAGGGGGTGCTCGACGGCTGGCTGCACGCCCTCGACCTGACCCCCGATGACCTCGCCCGCTGGCGCCCGCCGACGGCCAGCCGTGGGCGCCGTTCGCGCGCCGAGCCTCGAGGACGGTGACCGCATGACACCCTCTGTGTCAACCCCAGCCGTTATCGGTCTTCCTCGGCGGTGGAGTCTGCGCGGTGCTCGCTTGGGGTCAACGTCGTTCGTCCTCGCTGCGCTGCGGGCGCTCCACGTTGACACCGCGCTGCGCGCCGCG
>DATGDX010000191.1:0-4420 GCA_035310665.1 Mycobacteriales bacterium
CCGCTGACCCGGGTCAGCGCCTCGTCCATGTCGATGAGGCCCTCGTCGACGAGGGCAGTCGCGATGCGGAACGCGGCGGCGGCGGTGCGCTTGCCCACCCGCGTCTGCAGCATCCACAGCTTGCGGCGCTCGATCGTGAACTCGATGTCGCACAGGTCGCGGTAGTGGTTCTCGAGGATGTTCATGATGCGCATGAGCTCGTCGTACGCCGGCTTGTCGATCCGCTCGAGCTCCTGCAGCGGCATGGTGTTGCGGATGCCGGCGACCACGTCTTCGCCCTGGGCGTTCTGCAGGTAGTCGCCGTAGACCCCGCTGAGCCCGGTGGCGGGGTCGCGGGTGAAGGCCACGCCGGTGCCGGAGTCCATGCCCAAGTTGCCGAACACCATCGCCATCACGTTCACGGCGGTGCCGAGATCGGCGGGGATGCGCTCCTGGCGCCGGTAGAGCTTGGCCCGGTCGGCGTTCCACGAGTCGAACACGGCGCGGACGGCGAAGTCGAGCTGCTCACGCGGATCGCTCGGGAACTCCCGGCCCTCGGTGGCCTCGACGATGCCCTTGAACGTGTCGACGAGCCGCCGGAGGTCGTCGGCGTCGAGGTCGAGGTCGTTGGTCGTCCCCTTGGCGTGCTTGACCTCGTCGAGCGCGTGCTCGAACCGCTCGCCCTCGATCCCGAGCACGGTCTTGCCGAACATCTGCACCAGGCGGCGGTAGGAGTCCCAGGCGAACCGGTCGTTGCCGACCTGCTTGGCCAGGCCCAGCACCGAGTCGTCGTTGAGGCCGATGTTCAGGACGGTCTCCATCATGCCCGGCATCGAGAACTTCGCCCCGGAGCGGACGGACACGAGCAGCGGGTCGGTGGGGTCGCCGAGGCGCTTGCCCATGGCCTCCTCGAGCGCGTGCAGGTGCGTGCTGATCTCCTCGCGCAGCTCCGGCGGCTCGCCCCCGGTCCGCAGGTAGTGCCGGCAGGCCTCGGTGGTGATGGTGAACCCGGGCGGGACCGGCAGGCCGAGATTGGTCATCTCCGCCAGGTTGGCGCCCTTGCCACCGAGCAGGTCCTTGAGGTCCTTGTTGCCTTGCGAGAAGTCGTAGACGTACTTCGGCACAGGAGGCTCCTCGTCCCTCGGCGGCCACCCATGTGCGCCGGCCCGGTTTCCGGGTGGCAGCGTACCCGTGTCCCGCCCCGCCGGGTCGCCTCGTCGGTCGCACTGCGTCGATCTCGGCGGTCGTTTCGGGCGAGTCGCCCCCGATCGCGCCCGTCGGTCAGGAGGGAGACGTCAGCAGGGGGGCAGCCGCTCGGCGAGGTAGGCCTCGACCCGGTCCAGCCCGACCCGGTCCTGCGCCATCGTGTCCCGGTCCCGCACCGTCACCGCTTGGTCGTCGAGAGTGTCGAAGTCGACGGTGAGGCAGTACGGCGTCCCGATCTCGTCCTGCCTCCGGTAGCGGCGCCCGATCGAGCCCGCGTCGTCGAACTCGGTGCTCCACCGCGCCCGTAGCCGCGCCGCGAGCTCCCGAGCGATCGGCGAGAGCCGCTCGTTGCGCGACAACGGCAGCACCGCGACCTTCACCGGCGCGAGGCGGCGGTCGAGCGCGAGCAGGGTCCGCTTCTCCATCTGCCCCTTGGCGTTCGGCGCCTCCTCCTCGCGCAGCGCGTCGAGCAGGAACGCGAGGAGGCACCGGTCCACGCCGGCCGCGGGCTCCACCACGTAGGGGATGTAGCGCTCCCCCGTGTCCTGGTCGAAGAACGACAGGTCGACACCGGAGGCCTTCGAGTGCACCGACAGGTCGAAGTCGGTTCGGTTCGCGATGCCTTCGAGCTCGGCCCACTCGGCGCCCACGAAGTCGAACCGGTACTCGATGTCGACCGTGCGCTTCGAGTAGTGCGACAACTTCTCCTTCGGGTGCTCGAAGAAGCGCAGGTTGTCGCGGCGCAGCCCCAGGTCGACGTACCAGCTCATCCGCTCGGCGAGCCAGTACTCGTGCCATTGCTCGTCCGAGCCGGGCGGGACGAAGAACTCCATCTCCATCTGCTCGAACTCCCGGGTCCGGAAGATGAAGTTGCCCGGGGTGATCTCGTTGCGGAACGACTTGCCGACCTGCCCGATGCCGAAGGGGGGCTTCTTGCGCGCCGACTGCTGGACGTTGAGGTAGTTCACGAAGATGCCCTGCGCCGTCTCCGGGCGCAAGTAGGCCAGACCGCTCTCGTCCTCCACCGGCCCGAGGTGCGTGCGCAGCAGGCCGTTGAACAGGCGCGGCTCGGTGAACGCGCCGCGGGTGCCGCAGTGCGGGCAGGTCACCTCGGCCAGCCCGTTCGCGGGGGCGTGGCCGCGCCGGGCCTCGTACGCCTCCGTCAGCTGGTCCGCGCGAAAGCGCCGGTGGCACGACAGGCACTCGGTGAGCGGGTCGACGAAAGCGTTGACGTGACCGGAGGTCTGCCACACCACAGGCGCGAGGATCACCGAGGAGTCGAGGCCGACGACGTCCTCGCGTTGCTGGACCACCGCCCGCCACCACTGCCGCTTGACGTTGCTCTTGAGCTCGACCCCGAGCGGCCCGTAGTCCCACGCGGACCGCAACCCGCCGTAGATCTCGCTGGAGGGGAACACGAACCCGCGCCGCTTGGCCAGGTTGACGATCGCGTCGAGACGGTCGGACTTGAGCTGTGCGGCCACCATGGTCTCCATCCGGCTGGCGGTCGGCGGGACGGTCCATGCCAGGCTAGCCGCCCGGCGGCTGGAAGGATGGCGGGCGGGACACCGGGCGCGACGAGCGAGGTGAGCACGTGGCCAGCAACTCCCGCCGGCCGCGCGGCCGACCGCGCGGCCGGCGGTCGGTGCCCCCGCGACGTCCCGCGCCGAAGCGCGCACGGCCGACCAGCCCACGTCCGGCTCCCCCGGGGCGGCTGCGGCGGGCCGTCGAGCGGCACACGGCTCCGGCACTGCTCGTGCTGCACGCCCAACCCCGCTGGGTGCCGTTCCTGCTGGTGCTGGGCCTGCTGCTGGCCGGCCTGGCCATCCACGGCGCGATCGGGATCGCCGCGCTGCTGGTGCTCGCCGCGCTGCTCGGATGGCTGCTGTACCTGTCCTGGCCGGTGCTCGACCGCACCCGTCGGATCGTGCGGCTGGGCGTGCTCGGCGCCGTCCTCGGAGTGGTCGCGAGCCGGCTGCTCCTCTGACGCCTGGCCGCGCTCCGTTCCCGCCACGCCCGCAGTGGTGGCCGCAAACGACAATCGTTTTCATTGTCGGTGATAGCATCGCGCCATGGCGGTGGTGTTCGCGCTCACCACGTTCGTGTCCACCGCCCTCGGCGGCGTCGTCGCGCTGCGCAACCGCGACCGGCTGCACCTCGTGCTCGGCTTCACCGCCGGAGTGCTGCTCGGACTCGTCGCCTTCCACTTGTTGCCCGAGCTGTTCGAGCTGTCGTCGTACCAGGTGTTCGGCGTGCCCGCGGTCATGCTCTCCTTCGCCGGGGGCTTCCTCGCGCTGCACCTGGTGGAGCGGGCGCTCGCGCTGCACCGCGCGCACGAGGGTGAGTATGGCGACCACCACCACCCCTACGTGGGCCTGGCGTCGGCACTCGCGCTCGTCACCCACTCCTTCATGGACGGGCTCGGGATCGGGCTCGCGTTCCAGGTGAACCAGACCATCGGTTTCACCGTGGCCCTCGCCGTGATCGCACACGACTTCGCCGACGGGCTCAACACGGTCGGCATCATGCTCGCCTACCGGCACAGCGCGCGGCGCGCCGTCCTGCTGCTGTCGCTCGACGCGGTCGCCCCGGTGCTGGGCGTCCTGTCGACGGTGCTGTTCGAGCTGTCGGAACGGGTGCTCGGCCTCTACCTCGGCTTCTTCACCGGGTTCCTGCTCTACCTGTCGACCAGCGACATCCTGCCCGAGGCGCACGCCCGCCACCCCTCGGGGCTCACCCTCGTGTGCACGGTCGCGGGGGTGGCGGCGATGTACGCCACGGTGGCCCTCTCGTGAGCCGCCGCCGCGCCGAGGTGGCCGCCGCGTTGGACGCCGCCGGCGGCTTCCGCAGCGCCCAGGAGGTGTACGCCGAGCTGCGCGCCGGGGGGGAGCGCATCGGGCTGACCACCGTGTACCGGGCGCTGCAGGCGCTCGCCGACGCCGGCGACGTCGACGTGCTGCGCACCGACTCCGGCGAGACCGTCTACCGCCGGTGCGCAACCGGCGCCCACCACCACCACCTCGTCTGCCGCTCGTGCGGGCGGACGGTGGAGGTGCGGGGGCCCGCCGTGGAGCGCTGGGCCCGGCGGGTCGCAGCCGAGCACGGGTTCCGCGACGTGAGCCACACGGTCGAGGTGTTCGGGGTCTGCGCCGACTGCTGACCGGCTCCGATGGGGGCAGCGGACGCCGTCAACCGGCTCCGCCGTACCGCCGGTCCCGCCGCGCGTACTCCTCCA
>DATGDX010000192.1:0-11274 GCA_035310665.1 Mycobacteriales bacterium
GCCGGGGTGACCGGCGGGTTGTCCGGGCCGGCGATCCGGCCCGTCGCGGTGCGCTGCGTGTGGCAGGTGCACCAGGCCCTGCCCGACGTTCCGCTCCTCGGGATGGGGGGCATCCGCACCGGGAACGACGCGTTGGAGTTCCTGCTCGCCGGGGCGTCGGCGGTCTCCGTCGGGACCGTCGTGTTCTCGGACCCGAGCGCTCCGGCGCGCATCCTGGCCGAGCTGACCCAGGCCCTCGCCGACCGCGGGTTCGGCCGGCTGAGCGACGTCGTCGGGCTCGCCCACGTCCCGGCGACCCCCGCTGCCCCGGTCGTGCCGGACGAGCCGACGCAGGTCGGGTCGCGCCGATGCGTGCAGTTCGAGGAGGCCTGAGTGGGCAATCCCAGGGCACGGGCGCCGATCGCCGTGGCCCTCGACGCTCCCGACCTGGAGACCGCCGCGCAGTGGGCCCGCGCGGTGACCCCCCACGTCAGCACCGTCAAGGTCGGCCTGGAACTGTTCTGCCGCTACGGCCCCGAGTCGTTGTTGAGCATCCGGGGCGGCAGCAAGGTCGACGTGTTCCTCGACCTCAAGCTGCACGACATCCCGGCGACGGTGGCGGGCGCCGCCCGGTCGGTGGCCCGCCTGCACCCGCGCTACCTCACCGTGCACGCCGGCGGCGGCACCGCGATGGTCCGCGCCGCGGTCGAGGCCGCCCCCGACGTCACCATCGCCGCCGTCACCGTCCTGACGTCGATGAGCGAGGCGGACCTCGACGAGGTCGGGATCATGGGGCCCACGCTGGACGCGGTACGCCGCCGCGCGTCGATCGCGGTCGCCGCCGGAGCCGGCGCGATCGTGTGCTCGCCCAAGGAGGTGACGGCGGTGCGGCAGGAGTTCGGTCCCGACGTCACGCTCATCACGGCAGGGGTGCGCCCGGCGGGGGCCGGCGCGCACGACCAGGCCCGCATCGCCACGCCCGAGGCCGCGCTCGCCGCGGGCGCCGACCTGCTCGTCATCGGCCGCCCCATCACCGGGGCCGCCGACCCCGGCGCCGCCGCCGCGGCGCTCGCCGCCCCGCTGCTGCCCCGCTGAGTTCGACGATGCCTCGACGGCGCGGCGGTGCCGCGTTGCCGCCGATCTCCGCGTCCCGCTAGGTTTCGGCGCACCCCTGCTTCCACACTCCTCGAGGTGACGCGCGTGGCTCTCCCGCCGTTGACCCCCGAGCAGCGCGCGGCCGCGCTGGAGAAGGCCGCGGCGGCGCGCCGGGCGCGCGCCGACCTGAAGCACCGGCTCAAGCACTCCGGAGCGTCGTTGGCCGACGTGCTCTCCAGCGGGGAAACCGACGACGCGATCGGCAAGATGAAGGTGTCCGCCGTCCTCGAGTCGATGCCCGGGGTCGGCAAGGTACGCGCTCAGAAAATCATGGAACGCCTGGCCATCGCGCCGACCCGCCGCGTGCGCGGACTCGGCGCCAACCAGCGGGCGGCGCTGGTCCGCGAGTTCACGGCCGAAGCCGACGCCGAGTGAGCTCGCCCGCGTCCGCGCGGCTCACAGTGTTGTCCGGGCCCTCCGGCGTGGGGAAGAGCAGCCTGATCGCCGAGATCCGCCGCCACCATCCGGAAGTGTGGGTGTCGGTGTCGGCGACGACGCGGCCACCGCGCCCGGGTGAGACGGCGGGAATCGAGTACCACTTCGTCGACGACGCGACCTTCGACCGGATGGTCGCCCGCGGCGACCTGCTCGAGCACGCGACGTTTGCGGGGCACCGGTACGGCACACCGCGGCGCCCCGTCGAGGACAGGCTGGCGGCCGGCGTCCCTACCCTGCTGGAGATCGACCTGCAGGGGGCACGCCAGGTGCGCGAGGCCGTGCCGGACGCGCTGTTCGTGTTCCTGGCACCTCCGTCGTGGGAGGAGCTGGTCCGGCGGCTGGCCGGCCGCGGCACCGAGCCGCCCGACGTGATCGAGAGGCGACTCGCGGTCGCGCGGGTCGAGCTGGCCGCGGAGGGCGAGTTCGACGTCACGGTGCTGAACAGTTCGGTCGAGGCCGCCGCGCGCAGGCTGCTAGATTTGATGTCGGTTTCTCGCACCTCCTGACCTCCTCTCCGGAAGGCACCAGCGTGGCCGGCACCGTCGCCAACCCCGAGGGCATCACGAACCCTCCGATCGACGAGCTGCTCGACACGAGCGATTCGAAGTACGCGCTCGTCATCTACGCGGCCAAGCGGGCGCGCCAGATCAACGCCTACTACTCGCAGCTCGGGGAGGGCCTCCTCGAGTACGTCGGACCGCTCGTGGAGACCCACGTCCACGAGAAGCCGCTGTCGATCGCACTTCGCGAGATCAACCAGGGGCTGCTGACCGCGGAGCCCGTCGAGGGCTGACCCGTCCCGCCGACGCACGTCCGTGCCGCACCCCGCCGAGCGCCCACGCGTGGTCCTCGGCGTCGGCGGGGGCATCGCGGCGTACAAGGTCGTCGAGCTGCTTCGCCTGCTGACGGAGTCCGGGCACGCGGTTCGGGTCGTCCCGACCGCGAGCGCGCTGCGGTTCGTCGGCGAGGTCACCTGGGCGGCGATGTCCGGGGAACTGGTGGTGACCGACGTCTGGGCCGACGCCGCGGACGTCCCGCACGTCCGCCTCGGCCAGCGGGCGGATCTCGTCGTGGTCGCCCCGGCGACCGCCGACCTGCTCGCCCGCGCGGCGCACGGGATCGCCGACGACCTGCTCACCACCACGCTGCTGACCGCGCGCTGCCCCGTCGTGTTCGCGCCGGCCATGCACACCGAGATGTGGGAGCACGCCGCGACGCGCGCAAACGTCGCCGCCCTGCGCGCCCGCGGCGCGCTCGTGCTCGAGCCCGCCGTCGGCCGGCTCGCCGGCGCGGACACCGGTGCCGGCCGCCTCCCCGAACCCGAAGAGATCCTCGCCGTGGCGCGGGCGGCGCTCGCCCGCGGCGATACGGGACTGCCTCCCGATCTGTCCGGCAGGCACGTCGTGGTGAGCGCGGGCGGCACCCGCGAGTTCCTCGACCCCGTCCGGTTCCTCGGCAACCGGTCGTCAGGGCGCCAGGGGTATGCGCTGGCCCGCGCCGCCGTGGCCCGTAGGGCACGCGTGACGGTCATCGCCGCCAACGTGGCCCTGCCGGACCCCGCCGGCGCCACGGTGGTCCCCGTCGTCGGCACCGCGGAGCTGCGCGACGCCGTGCTCGCCGCCGCGGCGGACGCGGACGCGGTCGCGATGGTCGCGGCGGTCGCCGACTTCCGGCCCGCCGAGCGGGCGACCACCAAGATCAAGAAGACGGATGCGGACCCACCCCCGGTGGTCCTGGTCCGCAACCCCGACGTGCTCGCGGAGTTGGTCGCCCGGCGCCGTTCCGGGCAGGTCGTCGTCGGCTTCGCGGCGGAGACGGGGGACGCGAGCGGCACCTACGTCGAGCACGGCCGAGCCAAGCTCGCGCGCAAGGGCTGTGACCTGCTCGTCGTGAACGAGGTGGGGGAGAGCCGCGGCTTCGAGTCCCCCGACAACGCGGCGCTGATCCTCGGTGCCGACGGCTCGGCGACCCAGGTGCCCGACGGCCCGAAGGACCTCTTGGCGCACGTCGTGTGGGACCTCGTGGCCGCCCGTCTCACCGGATCCTGACTCGGACCCTTGCGCGTCGCTCGGCGGGGCGACCGCCCGCCGCTACACTCCGGGACGTACCCCACCGACCGTCACCCGGGGAGCCTTGTGTCGTCCCGCCGCCTGTTCACTTCCGAGTCCGTCACCGAGGGGCATCCGGACAAGATCGCTGATCAGATCAGCGACGCGATCCTCGACGCGCTGCTGAAGGACGACCCGAAGAGCCGCGTGGCGGTGGAGACCCTGGTGACCACGGGGCTCGTGCACGTCGCGGGCGAGGTGACGACGGAGACCTACGCGGACATCCCCGCCATCGTCCGCGAGCGGGTGCTGGAGATCGGTTACGACTCGTCGAAGAAGGGGTTCGACGGCGCCTCGTGCGGGGTGTCGGTGTCGATCGGGTCACAGTCGCCCGACATCGCCCAGGGCGTCGACGACGCCTACGAGGAGCGGGCCGAAGGGAGCACCGACCCGCTCGACCGGCAGGGGGCCGGCGACCAGGGGCTCATGTTCGGGTACGCGTGCGCCGAGACGCCCGAGCTGATGCCACAGCCGATCATGTTGGCGCACCGGCTCGCGCGCCGCCTCGCCGAGGTGCGCAAGGACGGGACGATCCCCTACCTGCGCCCCGACGGGAAGACGCAGGTCACGATCGAGTACGACGCCGAGCGCCCGGTTCGTCTCGACACCGTCGTGATCTCGACGCAGCACGCGTCGGACATCGACATCGCCACGTTGCTCACCCCGGACATCCAGGAGCACGTCGTCGATCCGCTGCTGCCCGGCCTCGGGATCGACGTCGACGATTACCGCCTGCTCGTCAACCCGACCGGACGGTTCGAGATCGGCGGCCCGATGGGCGACGCCGGCCTGACCGGGCGGAAGATCATCATTGACACCTACGGTGGCATGGCGCGGCACGGCGGCGGGGCATTCTCCGGCAAGGACCCGTCGAAGGTCGATCGGTCGGCCGCGTATGCCATGCGATGGGTCGCGAAGAACGTCGTGGCGGCCGGGCTCGCGGGTCGGTGCGAGGTGCAGGTGGCCTACGCGATCGGCAAGGCGCACCCGGTCGGGATGTTCGTGGAGACGTTCGGGACCGAGACGGTGCCCGTCCAGAAGATCTCGGACGCGATCCTCACGGTCTTCGACCTCCGGCCGGCGGCCATCATCCGCGACCTCGACCTGCTGCGCCCGATCTACACGCCAACCGCGGCGTACGGGCACTTCGGTCGCAACGAACTGGACTTCACCTGGGAGTCGACCGAGCGGGCGGAGGCGCTCCGCCGCGCCGCCGTCACCTGAACCCGGCCGGTTCGTCGCGCTCGGAGCGACATTCCGTCCGACCCGCCTGTTAGGACGGGCGCGTGACCACCCTGACCGGCACCGGCGCGGCTGCCCCGGAGACACCTCGGCGGCTGCGTCCCGCTCGCCGCGGCGCGCGCCCGCATCCGTCCGCGTCGTCGCTGCCGGTCGCCCGGGTCGCGGTCGACGTGCCACTGCCGCACCTGGACCGTCCGTTCGACTACCTCGTGCCCGCCCGGCTCGCCGACGTGGCACAGCCGGGCGTCCGGGTGCGGGTCCGCTTCTCCGGGCAGCTCGTCGACGGGTTCCTCCTCGAGCGCGCCGAGCGCAGTGAGCACTCCCGCCCGCTCCTTCCGCTGGTCGCCGTGGTCTCGCCGGAGCCCGCGCTCGCGACCGAGATCGCGCGGCTCGCCCGCGCGGTGGCCGACCACTACGCGGGGACCCTCGCCGACGTGCTGCGCCTCGCCGTGCCACCGCGGCACGCCCGAGTCGAGGCCGAGCCCGTGTCCCCCGCCCTGCCCGACCCCGTGCCCGCGCCCGACGCCGGTTCGTGGGCCCGCTACGCCGACGGGCCCGCCCTGCTGACCGCCCTCGCCCGCGGTGGCGCCCCCCGCGCGGTGTGGACCGCACTGCCCGGGACGAGCTGGCCGGGCGAGGTCGCCGCGGCCGTCCGGGCAACCCTCGCGGGGGCGCGCGGCGCGCTCGTCGTGGTCCCCGACGGGCGCGACGTCGCCCGTGTCGACCACGCGCTGACCGCCGCGCTCGGTCACGGACGACACGTCGCGCTGACCGCGGACCTCGGGCCGGCGGAGCGTTACCGACGCTGGCTCGCGGTGCGCCGGGGCAGCGTCCGGGCCGTCGTCGGGACCCGCGCGACCATGTTCGCGCCGGTCGCCGAGCTGGGGCTCGTCCTCGTCTGGGACGACGGCGACGACCTGCACGCGGAGCCGCGGGCACCCCATCCCCACGTCCGCGACGTGCTGGTCCGGCGCGCTCACCTGGCCGGTGCCGCCGCGCTCGTCGGCGGGTTCAGCCGCACGGCGGAGGGCCAGCTGCTCGTGGACACGGGCTGGGCCCGGGCGCTCGCCGCCCGCCGGTCGACGGTGCGCGCGATCGCCCCCCGGGTGCACGCGCTCGGCGACGACGCCGAACTCGCTCGCGACCCCGCAGCGGCCGCCGCTCGGCTGCCCACGCTCGCGTGGCGCGTCGCGCGCGGCGCCCTCGCCGCCGGCGCCCCCGTGCTCGTCCAGGTGCCCCGCCGCGGCTACCTGCCAGCTGTTCGCTGCGCGCGGTGCCGGGCGCCCACCCGGTGCCCTGACTGCGCGGGGCCGCTCGGCACGGCCGACGCGTCGTCCCCGCCCGCGTGCCGCTGGTGCGGGCGCTCGGCGCCGGCGTGGCGCTGTCCGCGCTGCGGCGGTCCCCGGCTGCGCGCGGTGGTCGTCGGCGCGCAGCGCACCGCGGAGGAGCTCGGCCGGGCTTTTCCCGGGGTGCCGGTGCGCACGTCCGGGCGCGAGGACGTGCTCGAGCGTGTGTCGGAGGAGCCGCTCCTGGTGGTCGCCACCCCGGGTGCCGAGCCGGTCGTGGACGGCCGGGGCGGAGGTTACGGTGCCGCGCTGCTCCTCGACGGCTGGGCGCTGCTCGGCCGGGCGGATCTGCGGGCGGCGGAGGAGGCGCTGCGCCGGTGGTGCGGTGCCGCCGCGCTGGTCCGCCCTGCGGCGGCGGGCGGTTGCACCGTCGTCGTCGCCGACGTGGCGGTGCCCGCGGTCCAGGCGCTGGTCCGGTGGGACCCCGCGTGGCACGCCGCCCGGGAGCTCGCCGAGCGCGCCGCACTGCGCTTCCCGCCGGCCACTCGTGTCGCGTGTCTCACCGGGTCGCCCGCCGCGCTCGCCGCAGCCGTGCGCTCGCTGGCGCTGCCGGCCAGCGCGGACGTGCTCGGACCCGTGCCGGCGACCGACCACCCGCGCGGGGGCGGTGGCGACGAGCAGCGTCTGCTCGTTCGCGCGGCCCGCGGCGACGGGACCGCTCTCGCCGGCGCGCTCGCGACGCTCCAGCGGACCCGCAGCGCGCGCAAGGAGTCCGAGCCGCTGCGGATCGTGCTCGACCCGCTGGTCGTCGCCTGACCGTTCGCCCCAGCGCGTGATCGCACCCCGGGTGGGCGACCCGGCCACGGCTACACTCCCTAGCCGATCGCCGTCCGTCTCCAGCGTGTCGAAACGGAGTCCGCGTGCCAGTCCAGCCGATTCGCCTGTTCGGTGACCCGGTGCTGCGTGCCCAGGCGGACCCGGTGCGGGACTTTGACAAGGAGTTGCGGCGCCTCGTCCAAGACCTGG
Organism: Mycobacteriales bacterium; assembly: GCA_035310665.1. GTDB lineage: Bacteria > Actinomycetota > Actinomycetes > DATGDX01 > DATGDX01 > DATGDX01. Next base: position 7,235 of record DATGDX010000192.1, read on the forward strand.
CGGACACCATGCTCGACGCGCCGGGAGTGGGTCTCGCCGCCCCGCAGATCGGCGTGCTGCTGCGGGTGTTCACCTACGACGTGGACGGGGTCGTGGGTCACCTCGTCAATCCCTCGCTGGACCTGTCCGACGAGGAGCAGGAGGGCGACGAGGGGTGCCTGTCGCTTCCCGGCCTGTACTTCCCGTGCCGGCGCGCCCGTCGCGTGGTGGCGAAGGGTTTCAACGTGTACGGCGACCCGGTCGTGCTCGAGGGCAGCGACATGCTGGCCCGCTGCGTGCAGCACGAGACCGACCACCTCGACGGGGTGCTCTTCATCGATCGGCTCGACCCCGAGCAGCGAAGGGCGGCGATGAAGGCGATCCGCGAGGCGGAGTGGGCCGGCGGGCCCGTGCCCCAGGTGAAGGTCTCCCCCCACCCGACGCACGGCCGCGCGCTCTGACCCGCGGTGCGACTGGTCTTCGCCGGCACGCCCCACGCCGCGGTCCCGTCGCTGCGGGCCCTGCTCGCCTCGCGTCACGACGTCGTTGCCGTGCTCACCCGGCCGGACGCACCCGCCGGTCGAGGCAAGCCGCTGACCCCGTCGCCGGTGGCGGCCGTCGCCCGAGCCCAGGGGATCGACATCCTGCAGCCGGCCTCGCTGGCCGACCCGGAGTTCCTCGCCCGGCTGCGGCGACTGGACCCCGACTGCTGTCCGATCGTCGCCTACGGCGCGCTCATCCCCCCCGCCGCGCTCGCCATTCCACGCCACGGCTGGGTCAACCTGCACTTCTCGTTGCTTCCGGCGTGGCGCGGCGCCGCGCCGGTGCACCACGCCATCCTCGCCGGCGACGACGTGACCGGGGCCACGACCTTCCGCCTCGACGAGGGACTCGACACCGGTCCCGTCTACGGCGTCACGACCGAGCCGATCCGGGTGCGCGACACCGCTGGCGACCTGCTCGCACGGCTGGCGGACGCCGGGGCCGCGCTGCTGGTCGCCACCGTCGACGGGATCGAGAACGGTTCGCTCGATCCCGTCCCCCAGCCCAGCGACGGCGTGTCGCTGGCGCCGAAGCTCACCGTCGACGACGCGCGCGTGGACTGGTCGGCCCCGGCGCTGCGGGTCGACCGCCTCGTCCGTGCCTGCACTCCCGACCCCGGGGCGTGGACCGGGTTTCGCGGACACCGCGTGAAGCTCGGCCCGGTGGTCCCGGTCGACGAGCCCGACGGAATGGCCCCCGGCGAGCTGCGCGCCGACAAGCGGCAGGTCGTCGTGGGGACCGGATCGGGGCCGGTGCAGCTGGGTGATCTCCTCCCGCAGGGCAAGCGGGTGATGCCCGCGGCAGACTGGGCCCGCGGGGTCCGGGTCGTTCCCGGGGAACGGTTCGGGTGACGCGCGGGCGGCGACCGCCGGACGCCGCGCGGCTGGCGGCGTACGACGTCGCCCGTGCCGTGTCCTCCCGCGACGCGTACGCGAACCTCGTCCTGCCCGCCCAGCTGCGCCGGCGGGGCCTCGACGCACGGGACGCGGCGTTCGCGACGGAGCTCTGCTACGGCACGCTGCGCTGGCTGGGGACGTACGACGCGGTGCTCGCCGCGTGCGTCGACCGCCCGCTGGACCGGCTCGACCCCCCGCTGCGCGACGTGCTGCGCCTGGGCGTGCACCAGCTGCTCGGCATGCGGGTGCCGGCGCACGCCGCGGTCGCCGCCACGGTCGACCTCGCCCGTGCGGAGATCGGCGCAGGGCCCGCCGGCCTCGTCAACGCGGTGCTGCGCCGGGTCGCGGACCGTGATCGCGACGAGTGGTTCAGAGCGCTCGCCCCGTCGAGGGACACTGACCCGGTCGGGCACCTCGCGTTCGTGCACGGGCACCCGCGGTGGGTCGTCTCGGCGTTCCTTGACGTGCTGGGCGGTGACCTGACCGAGACCGCCGCTGCGCTCGCCGCGGACAACGTCGCCGCCCCCGTGCACCTGGCCGCGCGGCCCGGCCGCATCGACCCCGCCGCCGTGCTCGCCGCTGCCGGGCCGGACGCGACGCCGGGGCGGTTCTCGCCGTACGCCGTCCACCTCCCGCGCGGGGACCCCGGGGCGCTGCCCGCGGTGCGCGACGGCCGCGTGGGTGTGCAGGACGAGGGGAGCCAACTGGCGGCCCTCGCCGTCGCGGCCGCCCGGCTCGACGGCGCCGATCGACGGTGGCTCGACCTGTGCGCGGGCCCGGGCGGCAAGGCGGCCCTGCTCGCCGGGCTGGCCGGTGGGCGCGGCGCGGTGCTGCTCGCCGTCGAGGTGGCCGCGCACCGGGCCCGGCTCGTCCGCTCGGCGGTCACCCGGCCCGCGCTCGTCGTCCAGGCCGACGCGCTGGTCCCGCCGTGGCCGGCGGCCACGTTCGACCGGGTCCTCGTCGACGCGCCGTGCACCGGCCTCGGCGCCCTGCGGCGCCGGCCCGAGGCGCGGTGGCGGCGCGAACCCGCGGATGTCGCCCGGCTCGCCCCGCTGCAGCGGGGTCTGCTGCGCAGCGGCCTGCGGGCCGTCCGGCCGGGTGGCGTCGTCGCCTACGTCACCTGTTCCCCGCACGTCGCCGAGACCCGCGTCGTCGTCGCCGACGTCCTGCGCGAGGTGCCGCACGTCACGCGGCTCGACGCGCGCGCCGTCCTGCCCGGCGTTCCGGAGCTGGGTGGCGGGCCCGACGTGCAGCTGTGGCCGCACCGCCACGGCACCGACGCGATGTTCGTCGCGCTGCTGCGCCGCGACGCGTGACACGCCGGCGAGCAGATCGTGCGCACCCCTTGTCAAGGTCACGTCGTACCTGATGGAGTTGTCCGCGCCGGAGAGGGTGGATAGCGGGGCAATAGCGGAGGGATCACCGGTCATGGACATCATCGGCATCATCATCGCGGGCATCATCATCGGCCTGCTCGGCAAGTTCGTGGCGCCCGGCGACCGGGACAGCATCCCCCTGTGGCTGACCGTGCTCTGCGGGATCGGCGGCGTGCTCATCGGCTACTACCTTGCTGCCGCGCTCGGTGTACGGGCGACTCCGGGCATCGACTGGATTCGCTGGATCATCAGCATCATCGTGGCGGCGGTTCTCGTGATCATCGCCGCGAGCGTGACGGGACGGGGTACGCGCCGGAGCATCTGACGACCCGCGGACCGCGGGCCTGATCGCAGCTCCCGCGGTCACCTGATGACTCGCGCCATGGCATCGCTCGAGTGCTCGAACACCGTGACCGAGGTGACGCCCTCGGCCTCCAGGCGCTGCACGTGAGCCCGGAGGTCGTCGGCGTCACCGATGGCACCGAAGGGCGTGTCGCGGCGAAGCCGGCCCGAGCGTCCACGGGCCGAGCGCGGCTTCGTCGACGGTCTTCCCGGCGAGCAGCCGACGCAAGACGGCACGGTCGCGGCGAGGCGGTCGACGCGCCGCGCGGCGGCGGGTAGGTCAGTGCGGCCTGCGCGAACTCGACCTGCGTGCACCCCGCGCCGACCCCCAGTTCGAACCGCCATCGGGTCGTGTCGGTCGTGATTCCGGGCCCGCCGGCGCGCCTACACTCGCCTGCCCGTGGGCCCGCAAATCTGTCCGAGCATTCTCACCGCCGACTTTGCCCGGCTTGGTGACGAGGCCGCCGCGGTCGCCGCGGTCGCGGACTGGCTGCACGTCGACGTCATGGACAACCACTTCGTGCCCAACCTCACCATCGGGCTGCCGGTCGTCGCCTCGCTGCTCCGGGCCACGTCGCTGCCGGTCGACTGCCACCTCATGATCGAAGATCCGGACCGCTGGGCCCTGGGGTACGCCGAGGCGGGCGCCGGGTCCGTGACGTTCCACGTCGAGGCGGCGCACGCGCCGATCCGCCTGGCCCGCGAACTGCGGGCAGCGGGCACGCGGGCGGGCTTGGCGCTCAAACCGGCGACGCCGGTCGAGCCGTACGCCGACCTGCTCCCCGAGCTCGACATGCTGCTCGTGATGACCGTCGAGCCGGGGTTCGGCGGGCAGCGCTTCCTCGACGTCGTGCTCCCCAAGATCCGCCGTGCCCGGGAGCTGATCCGAGGGCGCGACCTGTCG
>DATGDX010000193.1:0-20791 GCA_035310665.1 Mycobacteriales bacterium
CGACGTGCCCGCCGGGGCGGCAGACGGTGCGCAGCAGCGTGTCCTCCGCGGCGAGCCCGCTGGCGAACGCGAGCCCGCGGGTGCCCGCCTCCAGCGCGGCGAGGCAGTCCTCCAGCGCGGTCCGGGTCGGGTTCGCCGACCGGCTGTACTGGTAGCCGGCGCGTAACCCGCCGACGCCGTCCTGCTTGAACGTCGACACTTGGTAGATCGGCGGGACGACCGCACCGGTGGTCGGATCCGGGTCCTGCCCCGCGTGGATGGCGAGCGTCTCGAAGCCGTGCCACAGCCCGGAGGTCACCGCGCCGAGGCTAGCTGTCGCGCGCACCCGCTCGCGCAGCCGTGTCCCGCGACCGGCCTATCAGCCGGGTCGTCGGACACGCCGTTGGTTACCCAACGCGCGCCGAGACGCGCTTCGGGCGGGGTCGAGCGAAGGCGTCGAGGGAGGTCCCGAGAGGGGTGATGGCCGGATCAGCGCGCGGCGAGGAACCCGAGCACGTCGGAGCGGGTGACGATCCCCGCCGGCTTGCCGTCGTCGAGCACCAGCGCGGCGGCGGAGGCCTCCAGAATCGGGATGACGACCGAGAGCCCCTCGCCGGCGCCGACCGTCGGCAGGGGACGCGACATGTGCCGCGCAACCGGCTCCTCGAGCGCCGCGCGGTCGGTGAACACGGCGTCGAGCACCTCGCGCTCGACGACGGCGCCGACGACCTCGGCGGCCATCACGGGGGGCTCCTCCTTGATCACGGGCAGCTGGGAGACGCCGTACTCCCGCAACACGCTGATCGCCGCCCCGACCGTCTCGTCGGGGTGGACGTGGACGAGCTGCGGCAGGTCCGCCCCCTTGTCCCCACCCTTGTCCCCACCCTTGTCGGCGCCCTTGCGGGCCAGCACCTCGCCCACCGACGGCTCGTCCGACGGCGGCGCGAGGAACCCGTAGTCCGCCATCCACTCGTCGTTGAAGATCTTGGACAGGTAGCCGCGGCCGGAGTCGGGGAGGAGGACAACGACGACGTCGTCGGGTCCCAGGCGCTCGGCCACCCGGGTCGCCGCGACGACCGCGAGGCCGCCCGACCCGCCGACCAGCAGGCCCTCCTCCCGGGCCAGCCGCCGCGTCATGCCGAAGGAGTCCCGGTCGGTGACGGCGAGCACCTGGTCGACGACCGAAGGGTCGTACGTCTCGGGCCAGAAGTCCTCGCCGACGCCCTCGACCAGGTAGGGCCGCCCGGTTCCCCCCGAGAACACGGAGCCCTCCGGGTCCGCACCGATCACCTGGACGCGCCCGCCGGAGACCTCCTTCAGGTACCGCCCGGCGCCTGTGATCGTCCCGCCGGTGCCGACCCCCGCCACGAAGTGGGTCACCCGCCCGCCGGTCTGCCGCCACACCTCGGGTCCCGTGGTCAGGTAGTGGGAACGAGGGTTCTCGGCGTTCGCGTACTGGTTCGGCTTCCACGCCCCCGGGATCTGGCGGGCCAAGCGGTCGGAGACGGAGTAGTACGAGTCGGGGTGCTCGGGCGCCACCGCGGTGGGGCAGATGACGACCTCGGCGCCGTACGCCCGCAGCACGTTGATCTTCTCGGCGCTCATCTTGTCCGGCATCACGAACACGCACCGGTAGCCGCGCGTCGCGGCGACGATGGCGAGCCCGACGCCCGTGTTGCCGGACGTCGGCTCGACGATCGTCCCGCCCTTCCGCAACCGGCCCGCCCGTTCGGCCGCGTCCACCATCCGCACCGCGATCCGGTCCTTCACCGAGCCACCAGGGTTGAGGGACTCCACCTTCGCGAGGAGCATGGGCGACAGCCCCTCGACGACGTGCCGGAGCCGGACCAGCGGGGTGTCCCCCACGAGGTCGATGAGCGAGTCGACGACCTCCATCGACACCTCCACGAACCCGCCGGGAGCCCTCCGACGGCGGTCGGAGACGGCTCGGGCACCGAGCCTAGTTCCATCGGGCCATTCCGCTGTGATTACGGTGCGGTACGACTCATGCGTGCGGACATAGGGGGTGTCACGGTGCGGGGTCGGGCGGCGGCACTCACCGACGAGGTGTGGCGGGTGCGGGCCGGCCGCGGCGGCCTCGTCAACGTCTTCGCCCTGCGGGCCCCGGACCGGACCGTCACGCTCGTCGACGCCGGGCCGCGGACCGCACCGGGCCGGGTGCTCGCGGGGCTCGCCGCGGCCGGCGTCGAGCCGCCCGCCGTCACCGCGATCGTCGTCACCCACGCCCACCCCGCGCACGTCGGCGGGCTGCGCGCGCTGGGCTCCGCGACCGGCGCGCGGGTGCTCGTCCACGAGCGCGAGGCGATTCACGTCCGCACCGGCCGTGCGCCCATGCGCGAGGCCGGCAGCGGGCCGGCGTGGATCGCGGTGGGCACCCGCCTCGCCCGCCTCGGGGGCGGCGCCCGGTTCCCCGGGGTGCCGGTCGACGGCGAGGTCCGCGACGGGCAGCTCCTCCCGCTGGCCGGTGGGCTGCGCGTCGTCCACACGCCCGGGCACACCCCCGGTCACGTCTGCCTGCTCCACGAGCCGACGCGGGTCCTGATCGCCGGGGACGCGCTGGTCCACGTCCGCGAGGTACGGCCCCCGTCCGGCTGGACGTGCACGAACGCCGCGCTCGCGCGGGACAGCCTGTCCCGGCTCGCCGACCTCGAGGTCGACGTGGTGGCGTTCGGGCACGGCCCCGAGCTGCGCGCGGGAGCGCGCGAGTGCATCCGGTCGTTGGCCAAACGCGGGCCGGACTGATCACCGGGCTGATCGAACGGCGGATCAACCGGTGGTCAACGAGATCGACGTGAGGAGGAGGCGAGACACGTGGGTGGCCGGGTGCTGCGGCACGCCGCGTTCGGTGGCGGCGGCATGGGAGGCATCGGTCTGCTGGGGACCGCGCTGCTGCTCGGTCAGGCGAAGCTCGCGCGGCGGGCCGTGCCGATCATCGCGGGGCCCCCGCTCACCGAGGCGGAGTACGGCGACGCGAGCGTGCCCGGCCGCGTCCCGCTGCGGCTGGCGATGCTCGGGGACTCGGGGGCGGCCGGCGTCGGCTGCGACCGCCCGGAGGAGACGATGGGGGCGCTGCTGGCGGGCGCCCTGGCTGACGCCGCGCAACGGCCCGTGCGCCTGGACGTGCTCGCCGTCTCCGGCGCGCGCTCGGCCGACCTCGACGCGCAGGTGTCCCGCGCGCTGCTCACCCCGCCGCACCTCGCCGTGATCATCGTCGGGGCCAACGACGTCACGCACTTCGTGCCCCGGCGGCGCGCGACCGCGCACCTGCACGGCGCCGTCGACCGGCTCACCGCCGGGGGCGTGCGCACGGTCGTGGGGACCTGCCCGGACCTCGGGATCGTGCCGCCGATCCCGCAGCCGCTGCGCGTCGTCGCCGGGGTGCTGAGCCGGCAGATGGCCGACGCGCAGGCGGCCGCGGTCACGGCGGCCGGAGGCACCCCCGTCCCGCTGGCGCGGTTGGTCGCCGACCGGTTCGCCGCCGACCCCGCGATGCTGTTCTGCGCCGACCGGTTCCACCCCTCCGCGCACGGCTACCGGCTCCTCGCGGACGCCCTGCTCTCCGCGGTCCGGGTCGCGGCCGGTCTCGACGAGGGCGGAGCCAGCCCGCGTGCGTCGTACGCCGAGCCCGGACGCTAGCGTTTCCGCACCGCCCCACGGCACTCGAGGAGACGCGATGCCCGAAGCAGTGATCGTCGCAACCGCTCGCTCGCCGATCGGCCGTGCCGTCAAGGGATCGCTGAAGGATCTGCGCCCGGACGACCTCGCCGCGACCATCGTCGCGTCCGCGCTGGCGGCGGTCCCCCAGCTCGACCCCCGAGAGATCGACGACCTCATGCTCGGCTGCGGCCTGCCGGGCGGCGAGCAGGGGTTCAACATGGCCCGCGTCGTCGCGACCCTCCTCGGCTACGACTTCCTTCCCGGCACCACCGCCACCCGCTACTGCGCGTCGTCGCTGCAGACCACGCGGATGGCGTTCCACGCGATCCGGGCGGGTGAGGGCGACGTGTTCGTCTCGGCCGGGGTGGAGACGGTCAGCCGGTACGCGAAGGGCAACAGCGACACCCTGCCGGACACGATGAACCCGCGGTTCGCCGAGGCCCAGGCCCGCACCGAGCAGCGGGCGCAGGGCGGCGCGGAGATCTGGCGCGACCCGCGCGAGGACGGCGCGCTGCCCGACAGCTACATCGCGATGGGGCACACCGCGGAGAACGTCGCGCAGGTCTACGGCGTCAGCCGCCGGGAGCAGGACGAGTTCGGGGTGCGCTCGCAGAACCTCGCGGAGAAGGCGATCGCGAACGGCTTCTGGGACCGCGAGATCGTTCCGGTGACGCTGCCGGACGGGACGGTCGTCGCGAAGGACGACGGCCCGCGGCCGAACGTGACCTACGAGGCGGTGGCCGCGCTCAAGCCGGTGTTCCGCCCCGACGGGACAGTCACCGCCGGCAACTGCTGCCCGCTCAACGACGGGGCGGCCGCGGTCGTCGTGATGTCCGACACCAAGGCCCGCGAGCTCGGCATCGTCCCCCTGGCGCGCATCGTGTCCACCGGCGTCACCGCCCTGTCACCCGAGATCATGGGTATGGGGCCGGTCGAGGCGTCGCGGCGGGCGCTGGCCAAGGCCGGCATGACGATCGACGACGTCGACCTGGTGGAGCTCAACGAGGCGTTCGCCGCCCAGGCGATCCCCTCCGCCCGGGAGCTGGGCATCGACATCGACAAGCTCAACGTCAACGGAGGCGCGATCGCGGTCGGGCACCCGTTCGGCATGACCGGCGCGCGGATCACCACCACGCTCATCAACTCCCTGCAGTGGCACGACAAGTCCGTGGGCCTCGAGACCATGTGCGTCGGCGGGGGTCAGGGCATGGCGATGGTGCTCGAGCGACTCCGCTGACGGGCGCGTGCGCGATCACGGCCGGCGGGGGCCGGCGGGGGGGTCGATGACGTGCCGGGAGCGGCCGAGCTCGATGAGCACCTCGGCCGCGAGCGCGGGCACCGGCGTGCGCCGCAGCGCGGCGACGAGATCGTGGCCGGTGACGGCGACCTGGTCGGCGACGGCGTGGTCGGGGACCCGCGGCAGCGGGCGGGCCGCTGCGCCCTCGATGGCGAGCGCCGCGTCGGCCAGCAGCTGCGCGACGCGGCGCGCGGCGTCGGCGCGCGTCGCGTGCGGCGGTGCCGGTTGCCCGAGCCGGCTGGGCGACAACGCGCGCAGCCGCCCGACCAGGCGCTCCACCTCCCCCGCGAGCTGCTCGACCGCGTCGCCCGCCACGGCGCGCCAGGCTAGCGACGGTAGACCCGGCCCGGCAGGGACAAGGGACCTTGTGCGGCCGTTCCGCGCTGTAGCAGTCTCGTTCGCATCGGACGCCAGGAGGTCGCAGATGTCCCTGAACCACTCGACGCAGACGCACCAGAACCTGCTCGCGCGGGTTCCGGAGGCGACCGGACGGCCGCTGCTCGAGTGGTTCCGCGCGCTGGACAACGGCCCGAGCCTGTTGCGTTTCGAGGAGCGGGTGAACTGGCTGCGCTCGGAGCACGACCTCCCGCACGGCTACGCGACCGCGATCGTGCACGAGCACGACAAGCGGCGCCGGGCCGCGACGCGGCCCTGACCCGCTGACCATCGGCCCCGGCTGAGCCGCGTGGACGCCGAGGTCGCGCACGCATTCGTACGCGACCACCACCGAGCCGTTCTCGCCACCCGCCGCCGCGACGGTGGCGTGCAGCTGTCCCCCGTCCTGTGTGCCGTCGACGACGCGGGGCGGGTGGTGGTGAGCACGCGCGAAACCGCACTCAAGGTGCGCAACCTCGAGCGGGACCCCCGGGCGACCGTGTGCGCGTTCACCGACGGGTTCTTCGGGCCGTGGGTGCAGGTCGAGGGCCGCGCCGAGATCGTGCACCTGCCGGACGCGCTCGAACCACTCTTCGACTACTATCGACGCGTCGCCGGGGAGCACCCGAACTGGGCGGAGTACCACGCGGCGATGGAACGCGAACGCCGCGTCCTGTTGCGCGTCACCGTCGACCGAGCGGGACCCGACCGCTCCGGCTGACGTGGGTCCGTGCACGATTGACAGCACCACCGCAGGCACCACTCGCGGGCACCACCGAAGGCCATCTGCCCCTACCCCGCCCCCGGGGGGCGCCGCACTCTCGTCACAATCCGCCGCGAGCGCACGGGAGGTGCGGCATGCGGGCGCTGCGTTTTCACGGACTAGGGCGTAAGGGCTGGGACCAGGTTCCCGCCCCGCGGCTGCTCGCCCACTTGGACGCGATCGTCCGGGTCGACGCGGCGACGCTGTGCGGGACCGACCTGCACATCCTCCGCGGCGACGTCCCCGCGGTCACGCCCGGCCGGATCCTCGGCCACGAGGCCGTCGGCACCGTGACCGAGATCGGGGACGGTGTGCGCACGCTGAAGCCCGGGGACCGCGTTCTCGTCTCCTGCATCACCGCGTGCGGCACGTGCCGCTTCTGCCGCGAGGGCCGCTACGGCCAGTGCCTGGGCGGCGGTGGCTGGGTCCTGGGGCACCGGATCGACGGGACGCACGCCGACTTCGTCCGGGTTCCCTACGCGGAACGGTCGACCTGCCTGGTGCCGCCCTCGGTGTCGGACGAGGCCGTGCTGATGCTCGCCGACCTGCTCCCCACGGCGTTCGAGGTGGGGGTGCGCAACGGCGGCGTCTCCCCGGGGGACACCGTGGTCGTCGTCGGCGCCGGGCCGGTGGGGTTGGCCGCTCTCGTCACCGCCCGCCTCTTCTCCCCCTCCCTCGTCGTCGCCGTCGACCTCAGCGACGCGCGCCTCGACGCGGCGAAGCAGTTCGGTGCGGACATCGTCGTCAACAACGAGCGCAGCGACCCGCTGGACGTCGTCCACGAGCACACCGATGGCCTGGGGGCCGACGTGGCGATCGAGGCCGTGGGCGCTCCCGAGACCTTCGAGTTGTGCACGAGGGTAATCCGCCCCGGCGGGCGGGTCGCGAACATCGGGATCCACGGGAGGTCCGCGGTCCTGCACCTGGAGCGCCTATGGACCTCCGACGTCACGATCACGACGGGTCTGGTCGACACGGTCACCACCCCGACGCTGCTCCGCCTGGTCGCGAGCGGCCAGTTGGACGCCGCCCGGTTCGTCACCCACCGGTTCGCGTTCGACGAGTTCCTCGCGGCGTACAACGCCTTCGAGCGGGCCGAGGAGTCCGGGGCGCTCAAGGTCGTCGTGAGCCGGACCTGACCTCCTCCGGCGATTTCTGATCACGTTCCGGCGCTGGCTGTGCGCGGCTGTCGGCCTGACCCCGCACAGCTGCCGCAGGAACCTAGGCACGGGCGGGGCGCGCGCGGCGCGTGAAGGCGTTGCGGATACGGTCGGCGGTCGCCGCCGGATGCGCCAGGTCGTCCCACCCCCGGCGCACGACCTCGAAGCGCGACTCGCGCAGCCGATCCGCGCGGCGCTTTTCGGCCCACAGCGACGCGCGGCCGTCGTACTTCCCACGCCCGTCGGCCTCGCCCACCGTGCGCTGCTCCCGCCACACGGTGCCCCCGGTCGGATTTGAACCGACGCTGGGACGGGTTTAAGCCGTCTGCCTCTGCCGGCTGGGCTACGGGGGCGTGTCGGAGGGAGGGTAGCGCCCGGGTTGATAGCGCTTGCGCCGGAACACGGCGTGCGCACCCGTGACCCGATCGAGGAACAGCAGCCCGTCCAGGTGGTCGATCTCGTGCTGTACGGCGCGAGCCTCGAAGGCGTCCGCGTCGAGGACGACGTCCTCCCCGCTGCCGGGCACGACGCCGCCGACGACCACGCGGGTGGCGCGCGAAACGTCCCCGGTCAGGTCGGGCACCGACAGGCACCCCTCGCGCGCGACCGCGGGCCGTTCCGCGGCGAGCAGGCGCGGGTTGGCGAGCACGACCAGGCCGGCGCACGAGCGCGCCTTGCGGTGGCCGGTGACGTCGGCGCAGAAGACGCGCCTGGCGACACCGATCTGCGGGGCGGCGAGCCCGACACAGCCGGGAGAGACGCGCATCGTGGCGACGAGATCCCGCGCCAGCGCGACGACGTCCGGGGCGCTCGGGTCGCACGGCGGGGCCGGCACCGACAGGGCGCGCTCCGGGGCCCGCAGCACCCGCCGGACCGCCCCCCCGGACCAGTCCACCTACAGCACGTCCTCGTCCGCCGGGTGCAGCGCGGCGTCCACCCCGAGCTCCTCGGCGCGAGCGGACAGCCGCCGCTGGACCTCCGACAGGTCCACCCCCGCGGGCAGGTCCGCCTCCGCGACCAGCACGTAGAGCCGGCCGGTCAGCCGGGTCGTCAGGTCGGTGATGTTGCCCCCCTCGTCGGCGAGCACCCGCGTCATCGCCGAGACGATCCCCGGGCGGTCCGCGCCGTGCACGCGCAGCACGACGTGCTGGCCCTCGGCCGCGGCTTCGGGTTCCTCCGGCACTTCGCGGACGGACGCGACGAGCCCGAACCGGTCCGCGACCGGGGCGAGCGCGCTCTCCACCTCGGCGGGGTCGGCGGCGCACGCGGCGAGCAGCATCATCGCGAAGTGGCCGCGCAGCAGCGTCATCGTCGAGTCCTCGAGGTTGCCGCCGAGCCCGGCGAGCGCCCCGGTGACGGCCGTGATGATGCCGGGTCTGTCGGGGCCGATGACCGTGACGGCGAGCAGGCGCACGCCGGGACGGTACCGGGCGGGCCGGACGGAGCAAGCAGCCGGCGGGCGCCCGGCCGGCGGCCCCGCGCGGGAGGGACCGACTAGCCGGCGTGCGCCGGCTGCAGCGCAGCCGTCGGGTGCGTGGCGAGCTCGAACTCCTCGCGCGGGTCGTGCAGCGAGCCGAGCGAGACGATCTCGCGCTTGAAGAACAGCGCGAGCGTCCAGTCGGCGACGACCCGTGCCTTGCGGTTCAGCGTCGGCACCCGGGACAGGTGGTAGGTGCGGTGCATGAACCACGCGGGCCAGCCGCGCAGTTTCACGCCGTACACCTGCGCCACCCCCTTGTGCAGTCCGAGGCTCGCGACCGAGCCGGCGTACTCGTGCGCGTAGGGCCGCATCGGCTGCCCGCGCAGCGTCGCCACGAGGTTGTCCGCCAGCCGCTTCGCCTGCCGCACGGCGTGCTGCGCGCTCGGTCCGCACAGCGCGCCCGGCCCCTTCGTCAGGTCGGGCACCGCAGCGCAGTCGCCGGCCGACCAGGCGCCGTCGACGCCGTCGACGGTGAGGAACTCCGTCGCCTTGACCCGGCCCTTCTCGTCGAGCGGCAGGTCGGTGTTGGCGACCAGCGGGTTCGGCTTCACCCCGGCCGTCCACACGATCGTCTCGGCGTCGAACGCGTCGCCGTTGTCGAGCACGACGTGCCCGTCCTCCAGCGACTCGACCCGCGTGCGCAGCAGCACCTCGATGCCCCGCTCGCGCAGCTCGGCGACCGTGTAGTCGCCGAGGTCCGCCCCGACCTCGGGCAGGATCCGCCCGGCCGCCTCGACGAGCACCCAGCGCATGTCCTCGGCGCTGACCGTCGGGTAGTACTCGGCGGCGTCGCGCGCCATGTCCTCCAGCTCGGCGAGCGCCTCGACGCCCGCGTAGCCGCCGCCGATGAACAGGAACGTGAGCGCGCGGCGGCGCAGCTCGGGATCGGTCGCTGAGGCGGCGATGTCGAGCTTCTCCAGGATGTGGTTGCGCAGGTAGATCGCCTCGGCGACGGTCTTGAACCCGATCCCGTGCTCCGCGAGCCCGGGGATGGGCAGGGTCCGCGACACGGAGCCGGGGGCCACGACGAGCACCTCGTAGGAGAGGTCCCGCTCCGCGCCGGTGAGCGGGGCGAACCGGGCGACCCGGCGCGCGTGGTCGACGCGTACGACGCGCCCGTTGAGCAGCTCCACCTTGGGGAGCACGCGCCGCAGGGGTACGACGACGTGCCGCGGCTCCAGGTTGCCGGCGGCCGCCTCGGGCAGGAACGGCTGGTAGGTCATGTAGGACTGCGGGTCGACGACGGTGACGGACGCCTCCCCGTCGCGCAGCTTCGACTGCAGCCGCAGCGCGGTGTACATCCCGACGTAGCCGCTCCCGACGACCAGGATGCGTGGGGGCCGCGGAGCTGTCATGGCTGCGACGGTACCCCCGGCGCACCGGGCCATCCCGCCGCCCCGGCGTGAGCTACGGCACGTCGCAGGACCGCGTCGAGCATCTCGGCGGTCAACCGCCCGGTGAACGTGTTCTGCTGGCTCGGGTGGTAGCAGCCGAGGACCGCGACGCCGGTGCCGGGCAGCGCGACCTCGATCCCGTGCCCGAACGCGGGATGCCGCGCTGGCCGGGGGAAGCCCGCCTGGCCGAGTGCGGGCCACAGCGCCTGCCAGGCGAAGGCGCCCAGGACGACCAGCGCGCGCAGGCTCGGCCGGACCAGGACCAGCTCCCGGACGAGCCACGCCCGGCACGTGTCGCGCTCCACCGGGGTCGGCTTGTTCGCCGGCGGCGCGCAGCGCACGGTCGCGACCAGGCGGGCACCGAGCAACCGCTGCCCGTCCCCCGCGCCCGCGCTCGCGGGCAGCGCGGCCAGCCCGGCGCGGTGCAGCGCCGCGAACAGCCAGTCGCCACTGCGGTCCCCGGTGAAGATCCGCCCCGTGCGGTTGCCGCCGTGGGCGGCCGGGGCCAGCCCCACGACGACGACGGCCGGCGCCGCATCACCCCATCCGGGCACCGGGCGACCCCAGTACGCCTGACCGGCGAAGGCCCGCCGCTTGGCGGCGGCGACCTCCTCCCGCCACGCGACGAGGCGGGGGCAGGCCCGGCAGACGGACTGGCGGGCGGCGAGCTCGTGGAGGTCGCCGGCGGAGGCGGCGAGCGCGCGGACCCGCTCGGCGTCGGTGGCGACGGGCGTCGCGGCGGTGGCGGGATCACCGGGCCACCCGGTCCCGGGCTGCACGACCATGCCGTCGACCGCCTCCACTCCCGGTCGCCAGCGCCGCCGTCAGGCGAGCGACCACGCCAGGCCGTCGAGGATGTCGTGCTCGCTCACCACGAGCTCGTCGACCCCCAGCCGGTCGACGACGG
The DNA here is from genome assembly GCA_035310665.1 of Mycobacteriales bacterium. Classification (GTDB taxonomy): domain Bacteria; phylum Actinomycetota; class Actinomycetes; order DATGDX01; family DATGDX01; genus DATGDX01. The sequence continues at coordinate 11,034 of DATGDX010000193.1, forward strand.
TGGCGAGGATCAGGGCACCGGCGACGATCACGTCGACCCGGCCCGGGTGCATGACCGGCAGCGCGGCCCGCTGCGCGCGCGCCATCCGGAGCAGCCGGTCCGACACGTCGCACACGTCGTTCGCCGGAACCCGGGACAGGTGGATCCGCCCGGCGTCGTAGGTCTCGAGCCCGAGGGCGAGGGCGGCGACCGTGGTGACCGTGCCCCCGACGCCCACCAGCGAGCCGACCCGGCCGAGCGGCACCGCCCCCCGCACCTCGGCCAGGCCCGCGTCCAGGTCCGCCTCCAGCCCGGCGACCTCGTCGCCGAGCGGGGGGTCGTGCCGGAAGTGCCGTTCGGTGAGCCGCACGCAGCCGAGGTCGATCGACGCGCTCGCCTCGACGGTGTCCCGGCCGAGGACGAACTCGGTGGAACCCCCGCCGATGTCGACGACGAGGTACGGCGACGGCACGTCGCGCCGGCCGAGCAGCTCGCGGGTCGCGCCCGCGAACGACAGCGCGGCCTCCTGCTCCCCGGTCACCACCTCGGGGGCCGCGCCGAGGACGGCGACGACGCCCGCGACGAACTCGTCGCGGTTGACCGCGTCCCTCGTCGCGCTCGTCGCCACCACCCGCAGCCGGCCGGCGCCCCGGTCGCTGACCTGCTCGGCGTACTCCCGCAGCACCGAGAGCGTCCGCTGCACCGCCTCGTCGGCCAGCCGCCCGGTGCGGTCCACGTCCTGCCCCAGCCGGACGATCTCCAGCCGGCGCACGACGTCGCGCAGCGAGCCGGTCGCGGTGTCGACGTCCGCGATCAGCAGCCGGACCGAGTTCGTGCCGCAGTCGACCGCGGCCACCCTGGTCACCGGGCCACCCCGGTCACGCCGTGTCCCGCAGCGAAAACCTCGACGCAGGGCCCTTCGCCGCCCCAGTCGGGCAGCGTGGCGAGGACCTCGTCGCCGATCGGGTTGACCCCCGGGCCGACGGCGAGAGCGTGCGCGACCAGCGCGTGCAGGCACTTCACGCGGGTCGGCATGCCCCCCGCACCCGGTCGCCCGGGCAGCGGCTCGAGCGCGTCGCGCCGGGCGAGGTAGTCGGCGTGCGCGCGTCGGTACGCCGCCGCGAGCGCGGGGTCGGACGCGATCCGCTCGGTCATGGTCCGCATCACCCCCGACGCCTCCAGTCGGCCCACCGCGGCGCCCGCTCGCGGGCAGGTCAGGTAGTACAGCGTGGGAAAGGGGGTCGCGTCCTCGAGCCGTGGATGCGTCTCGACCACGTCGGGAAGCCCGCACCGGCACCGGTGCGCGACGCGGCGCGCCGCCCGCGGCGGGCGCCCGAGCTGGCGGGTGACCGCCTCCAGGTCGAACGCGTCCACGGCTCAGCGCTCCGTCGGGTCGACCGGGTGGTCGGCCGCCTGCACGCTGCGCCACAGCTCGGAGTACCACGGCCCCGACCCGACGTCCGGTTGCAGCGGCGACAGCGTGGGGGACCCGCTCGCGTCCTCCTTGGCGCGCGCGCCGGGGTCGAGCACGACGTACGCCGTCTCCCCCGGCAGGACGAAGTGCAGCCGCTCGCGGGCCTGCGCCTTGATGTACGCCGGGTCGTTCCACTGCTGCTGCTGGCGCGCCAACGCGGCGACGCGCCGCTCGGTCGCGCGTTGCTGGGCCTGCAGCCGCTCGATCTCCCCGCGCTGCGCGACGTACTCCCGCAGCGGGTAGGCGAGGCTGAGCAGCACCGCGCACACGACCACGGCCAGGATCGCCGCCCGCGCCGTGAACGCGGCGCTGCGCGACCCGGGGGACGAGGCCGGTGCGGAGCTCCCGGAGCCTCGGCGCGACCCCATCGGCTAGCCCCGCGCCTGGGCCCTCGCGAACCGCGGGAACGCGGACGTGCCGGCGTAGCGGGCCGCGTCGTCGAGGTGGTCCTCGATGCGCAGCAGCTGGTTGTACTTGGCCACCCGCTCGCTGCGCGCCGGGGCTCCGGTCTTGATCTGCCCGCAGTCGGTCGCGACCGCCAGGTCGGCGATCGTGGTGTCCTCGGTCTCGCCCGAGCGGTGGCTCATCATGCACCGGTATCCGCTGCGGTGGGCGAGCGTGACCGCGTCGAGGGTCTCGGTGAGGGTCCCGATCTGGTTGACCTTGACGAGCAAGGCGTTCGCCGCGCCGGTCTGCACGCCGCGCGCGAGCCGCTCCGGATTGGTGACGAACAGGTCGTCGCCGACGATCTGCACCCGGGACCCGAGCTCCGCGGTGAGGGCCTGCCAGCCGGTCCAGTCGTCCTCCGCGAGCGGGTCCTCGATCGAGACGATGGGGTAGGCGGCGACGAGCTGTTCGTAGTACGCCGTCATCTCCTCCGCCGACCGCTGCGCGCCCTCGAACCCGTAGGACCCGTCGGCGTAGAACTCGGTCGCGGCGACGTCGAGGGCGAACGCGACGTCGTCCCCGGCGGTGAAGCCGGCCTTCTCGACGGCGGCGAGCAGCAGGTCGAGCGCGGCCCGGTTCGCCTCCAGGTCCGGCGCGAACCCGCCCTCGTCGCCGATGCTCGTCACCAGCCCCTTGGACTTCAGCACGCCCTTGAGCGCGTGGTAGATCTCCGCACCCCACCGCAGCGCCTCGTCGAACGTCTCGGCCCCCACCGGCGCGATCATGAATTCCTGGATGTCGACGTTCGTGTCGGCGTGGGCCCCGCCGTTGAGGATGTTCATCATCGGCACCGGCAGCAGGTGCGCGGCAGGGCCGCCGACGTAGCGGAACAGCGGGAGGCCCGCCGAGTCCGCCGCGGCCTTCGCGACCGCGAGCGACACCCCGAGGATCGCGTTGGCGCCGAGCCGGGACTTGCCGGGCGTGCCGTCGAGGTCGATGAGGGCCTGGTCGATCAGCCGCTGCTGGTCGGCGTCGTAGCCGAGCAGCTCCGGGGCCATCTCGTCCATCACCGCGGCGACGGCCCTCTGCACGCCCTTCCCGGCGTACCGCTCGTCGCCGTCCCGCAGCTCGACGGCCTCGAACGCCCCCGTCGACGCCCCGCTGGGCACCGCCGCCCGCGCGACGGTCTCGTCGTCGAGCTCCACCTCCACCTCGACGGTGGGGTTGCCGCGGGAGTCGAGGATTTCGCGGGCCACGATTCCGTCGATGGACGACACGGCGGCTCCTTCGGCGACGAGGTCCGGAAGTCGCAGCCTAGCGGCGCCGGCGCGGCGGGCCGCGGCGCCCCGCCGCGTCAGCGGTCGACTCGGCTCACTCCTCCGGCTCGGCTGGCTCGTCCGGCTCCGGGGTGGAGCCCGCCGCGCTCCACCGCTCCCGCCAGTCCGCCGGTCCCAGGTCGGAGGGGGTGCGCCCGTCGGCACGCAGCTCGGCTTCCACGGCCGCGAGCCGATGCCGGAACCGCCGGGCGGTCCGCCGCAACGCCGCCTCGGGGTCGACGGCGTACGACCGGGCCAGCGCCACGGCCGCGAACAGCAGCTCCCCGACCGGCTCGTCGGCGTCGGCACCGGTCTCGGCGACCCGTGCCGCCGCGGCGGCCACCGCCCCCGACAGGGTCTCCGCCGCCGCCGCCTCGGGCACCAGCAGCTCCACCGGCGCGCCGACGGCCGCGGCCCGCTTCTGCAGCGCGGCGGCGAGCGCCAGCGCCGGCTGCGACAGCGGCACGCCCTCGGTGACGGAGCGGCCGCGCTTCTCGGTCTCCTTGATCGCTTCCCAGTTGGTGACCACCTCGTCCGCGCCCGAGACCCGGACGTCGCCGAAGACGTGCGGGTGGCGGCGGACGAGCTTGTCGACGAGGCGGCGGGCGACGTCGTCGATCGTCCACCCCTGCGCGCCGCGCTCCTCCGCGACCCGGGCGTGGAACACGACCTGCAGGAGCACGTCGCCGAGCTCCTCGCGCAGGTCGTCGTACGACTCCGTCTGGGCGGTCTCGATCGCCTCGTAGGCCTCGTACGCCTCCTCCAGCAGGTAGCGCGCGAGCGTGGCGTGCGTCTGCTTCGCGTCCCACGGACAGCCCCCGGGCGAACGCAGCCGGTCCATCGTCGCGACGACGTCGAGCAGCCGGGCGCCGGGCAGGTCGTACGACGCATGCACGATCTCCACCTCGACGCCGGGGCCCGCCGCGGCGGCCTCGTGCAGGGCGAGCGCGCCGAGCGCGCGACCGAACGCGTCGTCGCCGCCCGGGTCGGCGAGCCACACCGCGCGCCCGGTCGCCCGGGCGCGCTCCCGCGCCGCCCGCGCCTGCGACGCCGGGTCGGATTCGTCGACGACGGACACCGGGACGCCGGCCGCCGCGAGCGCGGGCAGCTGAGGGTGGTCGGCGCGCGCGGTGAGGACCGGTCCCGCGCGCAGCAGCTCCCACGCCTCGGCGGACAGCAGCCCGGGTGCGACGCGGGGGGTGGTCACGACGACGACGAGGCGGTCCGGCGCGGGGTGCGGGGGCACGGTCAGGGACCGGGCGGGAACGTGGTCGACTGCTTGTGCGGATCGGGCACCGACAGCTCGTCCCGCGGTGGGGCGACGCTCAGCGTCCGGTCGTCCCATCGGCCGAACCGGGGGTTGACGGTGACCCCGAGGCGACGCGCGGTCCCGGTGAGCAACGCGGCCACGCGCGCTTTGCGCTCCTGCTGCACCACCTGGGCGGACTCGCCCGCCGGCAGCTGCCCCGGTCGCACCGACCGCCGGTCGAGGATGCGGATCACGTGCCAGCCGAACTCGGTCTGCACGACGAGCACATCCCCCTCCTTCCCCGTGGACATCGCGTCGGAGAACGCGGGCACGAACGCGCCCCGGGTCTGGTAACCGAGGTCACCGCCCCTCGCCCTCGACCCGGTGTCCGCGGAGAACCGCCGGGCCAGCGCGCCGAACCGCTCCGGGTGCGCCCGCAGCTCGGCGGCGAGCCGCTCGGCGGTCGCGCGGTCCTTCACGAGGATGTGCGCAGCGCGGACCTGCTCCAGGGGGGCGCCCGACAGCAAGGCGTCGCCGAGCTTGTCGGCGAGGACGAGGTCGCGAACGAAGTCGTGCAGCTCCGGCGCGGCCACACCGACCCGGGCCGCCTGCTCCTCGAGCATTCGCTGGCCGCCCAGGCGGGTCCGGAACTGCGCGAGCCGCGCGTCGACCTCGGCTGCGGTCACGGCGACCCCGCGGCCGTCGGCGGCGGCCGCGAGCAGGTCGCTCGTGATGAGCCGCCCCAGCTGCTCACGCTGCACGTCCACCGTCTCCGCGGGCAGGGGCGGTGGCCCGGGCCGGAACGCGAGGACGCGGTCGACCGCGGCCGACAGCTGGTCGGTCGCGATGCGCTCGTCACCGACCAGCGCGGCCGCGCCGCCGTGCGCGGGGGAGCATGCGGCGAGGGCGACCCCCGCGGCGAGGGCGGCGACGGTGGACCGGAGCAACCGGCGGGTCACGGCTGGGCTCTTCCTCTCGTCCCTGTCGCCCTCGTCCCTGTCGTGGTGGAGTCTGCCAGAGCGGGCTCGCCGACCACGGCATCCAGCACGCCGCGACACCAGTCTAGGAGCGGGACGTCGCGCAGCGGCGTTCCGCCGATCCGCGCGGTCGTGGGACGCGGCACCAGGACGGTGCGGACCGGCGGTTTCACGACGCTGCGCGGGTAGAGCCGCTGCAACCGCAGCTGCTGGGACTCGCGCAGGTCGAGCGGGGCGAAGCGGACGAACGTGCCCTGCAGAGTGACCTCGGTGAGCCCCCGGCGACGGGCGTCGGAGCGGAAACGGGCGACCGCGAGCAGGTTCTCGACGGGCTCGGGAAGGGGCCCGTAGCGGTCGGCGAGCTCCTCGCGGACCGCGTCGACGGCGGCCTCGTCCGCGGCGGCGGCGATCCGGCGGTAGGCCTCGAGACGCAGCCGCTCGGCGGGCACGTAGTCGTGCGGCAGGTGCGCGTCGATCGGCAGGTCGACCTTCACGTCGGCCGGTTCCTCGCCCCGCTCGCCCTTGTACTCCGCGAGCGCCTCACCGACGAGGCGCACGTAGAGGTCGAAGCCGACGCTGGCGATGTGGCCGGACTGCTCACCGCCGAGGAGGTTGCCGGCACCGCGGATCTCGAGGTCCTTCATGGCCACCGCCATCCCGGCCCCGAGGTCCGCGTTCTGGGCGACGGTCGCCAGTCGGTCGTGGGCGGTCTCGGTCAGCGGCTTCTGCGCGGGGTAGAGGAAGTAGGCGTAGGCCCGCTCCCGGGCGCGCCCCACCCGCCCCCGCAGCTGGTGCAGCTGGGAGAGCCCGAGCGCGTCCGCACGCTCCACGATCAGCGTGTTCGCGTTGGGGATGTCGAGCCCGCTCTCGACGATGGTCGTGGAGACCAGCACGTCGTACTGCTTGTCCCAGAAGTCCACCATGACGTGCTCGAGCAGGTCCTCGTTCATCTGCCCGTGCGCTATGCCGATGCGGGCCTCGGGAACGAGCTCGCGCAGCCGCCGGGCCGCCTTGTCGATCGATTCGACCCGGTTGTGCAGGTAGAACACCTGCCCGTCGCGCAACAGCTCGCGCCGGATCGCGGCCACGATCTGCTTCTCGTCGTACGGCCCCACGAACGTCAGGACCGGGTGCCGCTCCTCGGGCGGCGTGAGGATCGTCGACATCTCCCGGATCCCGGTCAGCGACATCTCGAGCGTCCGCGGAATCGGCGTGGCGGACATGGTCAGCACGTCCACCGCGGTGCGCAACCGCTTGAGGTGCTCCTTGTGCTCCACGCCGAAGCGTTGCTCCTCGTCGACGACGACCAGCCCGAGGTTCTTGAACCGGGCGTCGCCCGACAGCAGCCGGTGCGTCCCGATGACGACGTCGACGCTGCCCTCGGCGAGGCCCCGCAGCGTCTCCTCCACCTCCTTCGCGGTCTGGAACCGGGACAGCGGCTTCACGACGACGGGGAAGTTCGCGAACCGTTCGGTGAACGTGGACAGATGCTGCTGCACGAGCAGGGTGGTCGGCACGAGCACCGCGACCTGCTTGCCGTCCTGCACGGCCTTGAACGCCGCCCGCACCGCGATCTCGGTCTTGCCGTAACCGACGTCCCCGCAGATCACGCGGTCCATCGGCACCGGTCGCTCCATGTCCGCCTTGACCTCGTTGATGGCCGCCAGCTGGTCGGGCGTCTCGACGTACGGAAACGCGTCCTCGAGCTCGCGCTGCCACGGGGTGTCGGGGCCGAACGGGTGCCCGGGCGCGGCGAGGCGCGCGCTGTACAGGCGGATGAGCTCCCCGGCGATCTGCTTGACCGCCTTGCGCGCCCGCCCCTTGCGCTTGGCCCAGTCACCGCCGCCGAGGCGGTCTAGCGCCGGTTGCTCGCCGCCGACGTAGCGGGTCACCAGCTCGAGCTGGTCGGTGGGGACGAACAGCTTGTCGCCCTTGGCGTAGGCGAGCACGAGGTACTCCCGGGCCGCGCCCTGCACCGTCCGCTGGATCATCTCGACGTACCTGCCGACGCCGTGCTGCTCGTGCACGACGAGGTCACCCGGCTGCAGCTGCAGCGGGTCGATCGCGGTACGCCGCCGGCTGGGCAGCCGCCGCATGTCCCGGGTCGTGCTCCGCTGCCCGGCCCAGTCGGCCTCGGTGAGCACGGCAAGGCGCAGCGGCTCGGCGACGAAGCCGTGCTCGATCGTCCCGGTGGTGACCGTCGCCACCGCCTCCGGCGGAGGGTCCGCGAGGTCGGCCACCAGCCGCGCGGGAACGTCCTCGTTGCGAAGGACCTCGACCAGCCGCTCCGCGGGGCCGTGGCCCTCAGTCACGAGGACGACGCGCCACTGCCGCGACAGCCAGCGCCGGACATCGTCCAGCGCCCGGGCGACGTCGCCTCGGTAGGTGTCGACCGGCTTCGCGCCGACGACGAGCGTGCGCCCGTCAAGCTGCTCCCCTTCCTCCTGCTTGCCGTCCTCCTGCTCCCCCTCCTCGTCGACGGCGAACGGCGTCACGGTCCACCACGGCAGGCCGCGCGCACGGGCGGCGGCGCGGACGTCGCCGAGGGAGCGGAACGCGGCGCCGCGCAGGTCGACCGGCGCCCTGCCTCCCGCCGCCGCGGTGAGCCAGGACGCCTCCAGGAACTCCTGGCTGGTCCGGGCAAGGTCCGCGGCGCGCGCGCGGACGCGCTCGGGGTCGCAGACGAGCACGCGCGCGGACGCGGGCAGCTCGTCGACCAGCAACGTCAGGCCGTCGGCGAGGACGGGCGCAAGCGCCTCCATCCCCTCGACGGGGATCCCGTCGGAGAGGCGGTCAAGGATGTCGATGAGCCCCGGATGCTCCGCGGCGAGCCGTTTCGCGCGGTCGCGCACCTCCGGTGTCAGCAGCAGCTCCCGGCACGGCGGCGCCCACACCCCGCGCGGGGCGATCTCCAGGCTGCGCTGGTCGGCGACGCTGAAGGTCCGCACCTCCTCCACCGTGTCGCCCCAGAACTCCGCGCGCAGCGGATGCTCCTCGGTCGGCGGGAACACGTCGAGGATCCCGCCGCGCACCGCGAACTCGCCGCGCCGCTCCACCAGGTCGACCCGCACGTAGCCGATCGCGACCAGCCCCGCCACGACCTCGTCCAGGTCGGCGTCCTGCCCGGCGCGCACCCGCACCGGGGCGAGGTCGCCGAGGCGCGACACCTGTGGCTGCAGGATGCTGCGGACGGGGGCCACGATCACGGCCACCGGCCCGGCGGCCGGGTCGTCGGGGTCCGGGTGGGCGATCCGGCGCAGCACCGCCAGCCGCCGTCCCACGGTGTCCGCCCGCGGCGAGAGCCGCTCGTGCGGCAACGTCTCCCACGCCGGGTAGTCCACGACCAGGTGCGGCGGCACCAGGCTGCGCAGCGCGGCGGCGAGGTCCTCGGCCTCCCGTCCCGTCGCCGTGACGGCGAGCACCGGCGACCCGGCGCGGGCGACGAGGGTCGCGGCGACGAACGGCCGGAGCGCGGCCGGGCCGACGAGGTCGAGGTCGACGGACCGGTCGACGGCGGCGCGGAGCGCCGCGTCGGTGCCGACGAGGTCGAGGAGTCCGGTCAGGCTCACTCATCCGCCTAGGGGTGCGGGGAGGCCGCCGCCCCGTCACCCACGCGCCGGGGGGCAGCACGACAGCCCCGGACGCCGGAACCGCCGGGGGTTTCTCAAGGGTAACCGCAAGTTTGTGATTCGTTTGTGCCTCCCGCGTGTATCAAGCCCCCGGCGCTCTTGCTCGGCTATTCCGTCAAGTCATCGACCCCGCGCGCCGGGGGGCAGCCCGCGGGGCTGCGCTACGGGGAGGTCACCCGCATGCCCGCACCTGCACCACGACAGCCACGCCCGGCCGAGGCCGTCCGCAGCCCGAGCCGCCGGCGTAACCAGGCGCTCGCGACGCTGGCGTTCACCTCGGGCCTCGTCGCCCTGTCGACGGGTCTCGGTTCCGCCGCCCTCGCCGAAGAGGCGACGGGTCCGGCCCCGGCGCCCGCGGGCCAGGCGGCCGCGGCCGGCAGCGGCGCGTCCGCGGCGACAACCGGCGACGCCGGCGCGGCGGACGCGGCCGCGTCGGAGACCCCGACGCCGGCCACCGGCGACGGCGCCGCGCCCACCACTCAGGCGCCCAACCAGAACGCGAGCGACCCGAAGCCCGCCGACGAGCAGCAGCCGGCCGCACCGACGGGCGGGACGCCGCAGACCTCACCGCCGGCCACCGCGTCGACGTCGACGTCGAAGACGTCGACCACGACCGCCAAGACGTCGACCAGCGCCAACACGTCGACCAGCGCCAAGACGTCGACCAGCGCCAAGACGGCCACGAACGCGAAGGCGTCCAGCGCCAAGACGTCCGCGACGAGCGACAGCAAGAGCAGCAGCTCCAAG
>DATGDX010000194.1:0-6529 GCA_035310665.1 Mycobacteriales bacterium
CGGGATCGCGCTGCTGCTGCAGTACCTCGCGCCGCTCCTCATCGCGCTGTGGGCCCGGCTGGTCACCCGCGAGCCGGTTCGCCGCACGGTGTGGTTCGCCCTCGGCCTGTCCCTGGTCGGGCTGGCGCTCGTCGGCCGCGTCTGGGACGGCGCCTTCCTCGACCCGGTCGGGGTCGTCGCGGGGGTCGGGGCAGGGGTGTCCTTCGCGACGTACTTCCTCGCCGGCGAGCGCGGCCTGCGCCGCCGGGACCCGCTCACGTTCTCCTTCTGGGGGTTCTTCCTCGGGTCCCTGTTCTGGTCGGCCCTGCGCCCGTGGTGGGAGCTGGGCCGGGACGTCGTTCTAGGCAGTACGTCGCTGCTCGGCGCGCTGTCCCATCGCAGCGTCCCGGTCTGGGCGGTCCTGGCGTGGGTCGTGGTCCTCGGCACCCTCACGCCGTTCGTCCTCGAGACCACGGCGCTGCGGGTCCTGCCGGCGACCGTGGTCGGCGTCGTCGCGATGGTCGAGCCGATCGGCGCGGCCGCGCTCGCCTGGGTGTGGTTCGGTCAGGCGCTGTCCGCGGTCCAGGTCGTCGGGGGGGTCGTGGTGCTGTCCGGGATCGTGCTCGCCCAGCTGGCGCGCGGGAAGGGGGAGCCGGCGGCGCCGCTCGGGTGAGCGGGTTCGCGTCGCCGCTCTGGCCCCACGCCGCGACCGCAGCCGACGTGATCGTCTTTTCGGCACGCGGAAGCCCACATCTGGGTGTTTGCGGGACAGCCGAGCGGTCACGGCTGACCGAGTCGCCAGCCGCTACCGTCCTGGCCCGTGCGGCACGTGCTCCTGCTCGGCGACTCGCTGGCGTTCCACGGCCCGCGGCGGCCCGAGCTGGTGACCGAGCCGCGGCTCTACCCCAACGTGGCGGCCCGCGCCCTCGGCGCCCGGGTCGACGTGGTCGCCCGCCTCGGGTGGACCGCGCGGGACGCCTGGTGGGCGTTGACCCGTGACCCCGCGGTCTACTCGATCCTCGTGCCGCGCGCGGACGCGGTCGTCCTCGGCGTCGGCGGGATGGACCAGCTGCCCGCGAGCATCCCGACGTACCTCCGCGAGGGCATCGCCTACCTGCGCCCCGGCCCGCTCCGCCGGGCCGTCCGCCGCTCCTACTCGACCGCGCACCCGCTCGTGCTCTGGGCCACCGGTGGCCGGGGGCTGCGCCAGCTGCCGCAGCGGGCGACGGACGCCTACCTGTCCCGCTGCGTGTCGGGGATCCGCCACGTCCGCCCCCAGGCCACCGTCGTCGCGATCGGTCCGGCCCCGTTCGGCGGGCCCTACTACCCGGCGACCCGCACCCACCGCCCGGCAGTGGACGCGGCGCGGCGGTGGGCCGCCGGGGAGAGCGTGCCGCTGCTCGACCTGGACCCGATCGTGGGCCCGGCGCTGGCGCGGGGGGATCACAACCCCGATGGCATGCACTGGGGCTGGGGGACCCACGCCGCGGTCGGGGAGGCGCTCGCCGCGCTGCTGCGGTCGGCCCGGGCGGGCTGACAGGCGCTACCATCGATGGCTGCCGCCTCCCCGGCCGCCGCGGCGGCCCCTCGCTGCGCGAGGGGCTTTTTCGTGCGCCGAGCCGGCGGTGGCGCCAGGAAGGAAGGCGATGACCGAGACCGGTGGGCCGGAGACGGCGTATGACCCGAACGCGCTGGTCGACAAGTGGCTGCCCGTCTGGGACGAGCTGAAGCTGTTCGAGGCGGCGGGGATCTTCGGCGCGCCGGACGACGGGCGCCCGCGCAAGTACGTCGTGGACATGTTCCCGTACCCCAGCGGCGACCTGCACATGGGCCATGCGGAGGCGTTCTCGATCGGCGACGCCGTCGCCCGCTTCTTCCTCATGCGCGGGTGCAACGTGCTGCACCCGATCGGCTGGGACTCGTTCGGCCTGCCCGCGGAGAACGCCGCGCTCAAGCGGGGGCAGGACTCGCGCGAGTGGACCTACGCCAACATCGCGATCCAGGCGGAGGGGTTCCGCCGGCTGGGGATGTCGTTCGACTGGCGCACCCGGCTGCACACCTCCGACCCCGAGTACTACGCCTGGACCCAGTGGCTGTTCCTGCGGCTGTACGAGCGGGGGTTGGCCTACCGCAAGGCGTCGCCGGTGAACTGGTGCCCGAACGACCAGACCGTGCTGGCGAACGAGCAGGTCATCGGCGGGCGCTGCGAGCGCTGCGACGCGGTCGTCACCAAGCGGAACCTGACCCAGTGGTTCTTCCGGATCACGGCGTACGCCGAGCGGCTGCTGGACGACATGGCCACGCTCGAGGGCCGCTGGCCGGAGCGCGTGCTGACCATGCAGCGCAACTGGATCGGGCGGTCCACCGGCGCCTGGGTGGACTTCGCCATCGAGGACTCTGTGGGACGGTCCTTGCGCTCCGTGCGGGTGTTCACCACCCGGCCGGACACGCTGTACGGCGCGACGTTCTTCGTCGTCGCGGCCGACGCGGACCTGGCCGACGAGTTGTGCATCGGCGAGCAGCGGGCGGCGTTCGAGGCCTACCGCGACCGCGTGCGCGGCGAGTCCGAGATCGAGCGGATGGCGGCGGAGCGGCCCAAGACCGGGGTGTTCCTGGGCCGCCACGCGGTCAACCCGGTCAACGGGGAGCGGATCCCGGTGTACGCCGCGGACTACGTGCTCGCGGAGTACGGCACCGGCGCGATCATGGCGGTGCCCGCGCATGACCAGCGCGACCTGGACTTCGCGCGTGCGTTCGACCTCCCCGTGCGGGTGGTCGTGGACACCGGACTGCCCGACCCGGCCGAGACCGGCGTCGCGACGGTCGGCGACGGCGTGCTGGTGAACTCCGCGCCGTACGACGGGCTGCGCAAGGACGAGGCGATCGAGCGGATCACCGCCGACCTCGCCGCGCGCGGGCTGGGGGAGGCCGCGGTGACCTACCGGCTGCGCGACTGGTTGCTCTCGCGGCAGCGGTACTGGGGCGCACCGATCCCGATCGTCCACTGCCCGGCCTGCGGTGAGGTGCCGGCGCCGGACGGGGACCTCCCGGTGCGGTTGCCGGAGACCGGCTACTCGCTGCGGGCGGCCGGCGGCCTGTCGCCGTTGGCCTCGGCGGTGGACTGGGTCCGGACCGCGTGCCCGCGCTGCGGCGGGGACGCCGAGCGGGACACCGACACGATGGACACCTTCGTCGACTCGTCGTGGTACTACCTGCGCTACGTCTCGCCGGACGACGAGCGCCGCCCGTTCGCCCGGGCGCAGGTGGACCGGTGGCTGCCGGTCGACCAGTACGTCGGCGGGGTCGAGCACGCGATCCTGCACCTGCTCTACAGCCGGTTCGTCGTCAAGGCGTTGTACGACGACGGCGTCGTCGGCTTCCCCGAGCCGTTCCTCGCCCTGGTCAACCAGGGTCAAGTGATCATGAACGGCGCGGCGATGTCGAAGTCGCGGGGCAACCTCGTCGACCTGCAGGAGGAGCTGGCGAAGTACGGTCCCGACGCGGTGCGGCTGACCATGCTGTTCGCCGGCCCCCCGGAAGACGACATCGACTGGGCCGACGTGTCGCCGACCGGGTCGGTCAAGTGGCTGGCGCGGGTGTGGCGGCTGGCGGGTGACGTCGCGTCCTCGCCCGGAGTCGATCCGCGGCGGGGCGACGCGACGCTGCGCCGCGGCGTGCACCGGCTGGTCGCGGAGGTGACGTCGCTCGCCGAGGGCTACCGGTTCAACGTGGCGATCGCCCGGCTGATGGAGCTGACCACGCTGCTGCGCCGGGCGATCGACGGCCGCGCCGGGGGCGACCCGGCCGTGCGGGAGGGCGCGGAGGCGCTCGTCCGGATGCTGTCGATCTTCGCACCGTTCGTGGCGGAGGAGTGCTGGGAGCGGCTGGGCCGGCGGCCGTCGGTGGTGCACGCGGGATGGCCCGCGGCCGATCCCGCGCTCGCCGCCGTGCAGACCGCCACCTGTGTGGTGCAGGTGGCCGGCAAGGTGCGCGACCGGCTCGAGGTCGCGGCGTCGGTGGGGGAGGAGGAGCTGCGCGCGCTGGCCCTGTCCTCGCCCGCGGTGGCGCGCGCGCTCGACGGCCGCGCGGTGCGCACGGTGGTCGTGCGCCCGCCGAAGCTCGTCAACGTCGTGCCCGCGTAGGCCGTCCACACCGCTCTCCGGTCGTCCACCGGTCGCCGCGGCGCCGGTCCGGGGCAGGTCACCGCGCCCTAGCGTCCGGCTACGTGCCCGACTCGTTCCCTCGCCGGGACGGCGACGATCGCCCGCCTCGTGCCGCCGCCGCTCCGGCGGCCGCTGCGGCGCAGCGCATGGCCGCCACGCTCGGGTCCGCCACGCCCGGGTCCGCCACCGCCCCCGGCGGGTGGGTGCCGGACCAAGCCCCGGGCGAGGTCTCTTCGCGACCGTCCGGTGTGCTCCGCGGGCGGGTGGACCTGGGGCGACCCGGGTTGCTCACCCTCGCCGCGGTGGCCCTCGTCGCGGCGCTCGGCGCCGGGCTGCTGGCCTGGCGGGCGCGGCCCGTCGAGCTGCCGGCCGCGGCGCCCTCTCCCGTGCCGTCGTCGGTGGCGTCGTCTGTGGCGGGCGCTGTGGGTGCCGCCGGCGCGCCCCCCGCGGCTCCGCCCGCGGGGCCACGGGTCCTCGTGCACGTCACCGGAAAGGTGCAACGTCCCGGCGTCGTCGAGCTGCCGGCCGGTGCCCGGGTCGTTGACGCGCTGCGGGCGGCGGGCGGGCTGCGCGCGGGCGTCGACCCCGGGACGCTGAACCTGGCCCGGCGGGTCGTCGACGGCGAGCAGATCGTCGCCGGTGCGCCCTTCGCCGCCGCGGCGTCCCCACCCGCGGTGACGGCCGATGGCGGTCTCGTCGACCTCAACGCCGCCTCGGTGTCCGACCTCGACGCCTTGCCCGGCGTGGGCCCCGTGCTCGCCCAGCGCATCGTCGACTGGCGCACGCGGCACGGGCCGTTCCGCGACGTCGGCCAGCTGCGAGACGTCGACGGGATCGGGGAGCAGCGGTTCGAGGATCTGCGGGACCGGGTCCGGGTGTGACCGGGGGCGCTGAGTTCGGCGACGAGCCGCCGGACCTGCGGCTCGTCGGCCCCGCGCTCGCCACCTGGCTGGCCGTGCTGGTCGCCTGGGAGCTCCCCGGACCCGAGCAGGCGTTCGCGCTGGCCGTGATCCTGCTCCTGGCGGCGATGGCGGCCGCCGCGGCCGCGCTCCGGTCCGCTCCGCCGGCCGCGGTGGTGGCCGCGGCCCTCGTGTGCGCCGCCGCCGGCGTCGTCGGGGTCGCCACCCGGTCGGCCACCGTGCACGCCGGCCCCGTAACCGACCTCGCCGCCCGGCGAGCGATGGTCGAGACCACCGTCGTGATCACTAGCGATCCGGAGCAGCGGGAGGGACGGATCCGGTTCGGCCGCGCGGTCGCGCTCGTCGTCGTCCAGGCCCGCATGGAGCGCGTGGATGCGGCGGGGCGCACGCTGCGGCTGCGCGCGCCCGTGCTGGTGCTCGCGACCGGGCCCGCGTGGCTGCGGCTGCTGCCGGGCACGAAGGTCCGCCTCGAGGGGTGGGTGCTGCCGCCGAACGGGTCGGACCCGCTCGCCGCCGTCGTCGCGGCTCGCGGGTCGCCGAAGCGCCTCGCGCTACGCCCGCAAGAGCCGGCCAGCGTTCGCCGACCTGCTGCGCTACCTGCGCGAGCACCGGCCCGACGTGCTCGTCTTCTGGGAGGCCAGTCGCGGCACCCGCGGCCTGCGCGAGTACCTCGACCTACGTGACCTGTGCGAGCGCGAGGGGATCCTGTGGAGCTACGGCGGGCAGACCTACGACCTGCGCAAGAGCGCCGATCGCCGCCGCGCAACCGAAGATGCTGTGCGCTCAGAGTCGGAGAGCGATCAGACCCGCGACCGGGTGCTGCGTGCCGTCCGCGCCAGTGCCGCCAAGGGGCTGCCGCACGGCAAGGTTCCGTACGGCTACCGGCGCCGCTACGACCCCAAGACCAGAGTCCTGCTCGCCCAGGAACCGGACGAGGGACAGGCGGCGGCAATCCGCGAGGCTGCGCGACGGGTGCTGTCCGGCGAGGCTTGCTACGCGGTGGCTCGCGATTTCGCCGCGCGTGGCCTGCCGGCGCCGGGCGGGAAGCGGGAGTGGCACCCGACGACGGTGCGACGGCTGCTGCTCAACCCCACCTACGTTGGGCAGCGAGTCCACCAGGGCCGAGTGGTTGGTGACGCTGCCTGGCCCGCGGTCCTCGACGCCGGCACCGCGCTGCGACTACGTGAACTCCTCACCGACCCCGCGCGGCGCACGACGACGCACGAGGGCGCGATCCGGCACCTGCTGTCCGGGATCGTTGTCTGCGGGGTCTGTGGCGGCTACGTGTGCGTGCAGAAGAACCGGGGCTATCACGCCTACCTGTGTAAGAACGTGTTTGAGATCGATCACGAGGATTGGCGGGCTCCCACGGGCGCCGCCCGGGGGCGGGAGCCAGCCGGCGGGCCATCAGGCCGACCATCGCCCACTTCACCATGGCTTCGGAGTGCTCCGGCAGCCGCTCGTAAT
>DATGDX010000195.1:0-3948 GCA_035310665.1 Mycobacteriales bacterium
AAAGACCGGACAAGACGGGACGAGAGGAGCGCCCGCATGATGACACCGTGGGGATGGGGCTGGGGCTGGCCCATGATGGTCTTCATGCTGCTGTGGTGGCTGCTGCTCGCCGCCGGCATCCTCTGGCTCGTCCGCGTCGCGAACCGGCCGTCGGACACCTCACAGCGGGCCCGCCAGATCCTCGACGAGCGGTTCGCGGCCGGGGAGATCACACCTGAGGAGTACGAAGCCCGACGCCGGGTGCTGGAACGGCGTCCGTGAGTGCCCGGGTGGGACGACAGGGTGGGACGACCGGGTGGGACGAATCGCCACCTCACCCGTAGACTACAGAGCTCCGGGGGCCAGCGGTGCCGCAGCCATGTCGGCGCCCGGTCCCGGGGCCGCTCAGCGAGGCGAGGCGACGGACCAGACGGCTCCCGAAAGGATTCTCCACGATGACTGCCACCCCGGTCGGAACGAAGGCGCCCACGAGTCACAAGCGATTGCTGGCCTGGGTGGACGAGGTCGCGGCGCTGACGCAGCCGGACCGGGTGGAGTGGTGCGACGGGTCCGACGCGGAGTGGGACCGGCTGACCCGACTGCTCGAGGAGCACGGCACCTTCGAGCGCCTCAACCCCGACAAGCGGCCGAACAGCTTCCTCGCCCGGTCCGTCCCGGCCGATGTCGCGCGTGTCGAGGACCGGACCTTCATCTGCTCGGAGAAGGAAGAGGACGCCGGACCGACCAACAACTGGCGTGAGCCGCGGGAGATGCGGGAGACGCTGACCGAGCTGTTCCGCGGCTCGATGCGCGGCCGGACGATGTACGTCATCCCATTCTCGATGGGCCCGCTGGGCTCGAAGATCTCGCACCTGGGCGTCGAGATCACCGACTCACCGTACGTCGTGGTCAACATGCGGATCATGACGCGGATGGGCCAGGCCGTGCTCGACCTGCTCGGCGACGAGGGCGAGTTCGTCCCCTGCCTGCACTCCGTCGGCTACCCGCTCGTCGACGGCCGCGAGGACGTGGCGTGGCCCTGCGACCCGGACAACCGGTACATTGTGCACTTCCCCGAGACCCGGGAGATTTGGTCCTACGGGTCCGGGTACGGCGGAAACGCCTTGCTCGGCAAGAAGTGCTACGCGCTGCGCATCGCCGGGGTCATGGCACGCGACGAGGGCTGGCTCGCCGAGCACATGCTCATCCTCAAGCTCACCGCCCCGAACGGCGACGTCCGCTACATCGCCGGAGCCTTCCCGTCCGCCTGCGGGAAGACCAACCTCGCCATGCTGATCCCGACGATTCCCGGCTGGAAGGCCGAGACGATCGGGGACGACATCGCCTGGATGCGCTTCGGCGAGGACGGCCGCCTGTACGCCATCAACCCGGAGGCCGGCTTTTTCGGCGTCGCCCCCGGCACGGGTGTGAAGACGAACAAGAACGCCATCGACACGCTCTACGCCAACAGCATCTTCACGAACGTGGCGAAGACCGACGACGGCGACGTGTGGTGGGAGGGGCTCACCGACGAGAAGCCGGCGCACCTGATCGACTGGCGGGGCAACGACTGGACGCCCGAGTCGGATAGCCCCGCGGCGCACCCCAACGCCCGTTTCACCGCGCCCGCCGCGCAGTGCCCGACGATCGCGCCGGAGTGGGAGGACCCGAGGGGCGTCTCGATCGACGCGATCCTCTTCGGCGGGCGCCGGGCGAGCAACGTTCCGCTCGTCACCGAAGCGCGCGACTGGCAGCATGGGGTGTTCCTCGCGTCGATCATGGGCTCGGAGATGACCGCCGCCGCGTTCGGCGCAATCGGGCAGCTGCGGCGCGACCCGTTCGCGATGCTCCCGTTCTGCGGTTACCACATGGGCGACTACTTCGCGCACTGGCTGCGGATGGGCCGCACCGAGGGCGCGAAGCTGCCGCGGATCTACTGGGTGAACTGGTTCCGCAAGGACGAGAACGGCAAGTTCATCTGGCCGGGCTTCGGCGACAACGCGCGGGTGCTCGCGTGGATCGTCGAACGCCTCGAGGGCGAGGCGGACGCGGTGGACACGCCGATCGGCGAGGTGCCCACCCGCGAGTCGCTCGACCTGTCCGGACTCGACCTGTCCGACCACGCCATCGAGCTGCTGCTCACCGTCGACCCGCAGGCGTGGAAGCAGGAGGCCGAGACGATCCCGCCGCACTACGAGCAGTTCGGCGACAAGCTGCCGCGGGAGCTGTGGGAGGAGTACGACGCGCTCAAGAAGCGTCTCGGCTGACCGCCGCGTTCGCTTCGTGCGACGGCCCCGTGCCCGTGGGCACGGGGCCGTCGTCGTGTCGGCGGAGGCTCCGGGATTTGAACCCGGGAGGGGCTTGAAGACCCCAACCGCATTAGCAGTGCGGCGCCATAGACCGGACTAGGCGAAGCCTCCGAGCGACCGCGTCTGTGCGGTTCTGCGGTCGCCGTCGAAGCCTAGCAAGCGGACGCGGCGCGCCGTCGCCGTACGGCTTCTCGTTCTCGCGGTGGCTTTCGTGGTCAACGTGCTGCCCAAACCGGGACGTTCCACCCCACGAAATCGCAACTTGATCAGGTTGCTGATCAACTGCACCCGGCGCGGGGGCGGGTGGAGGGGCCGCCACCGACTGCACGGGCAGGGCGCCCTCGGCGTACTGCCGGCGGATCGTCTTCTTGTCGAACTTCCCCACGCTGGTCCGCGGCACCGCCGGGATGAACGCCCACCGGTCCGGCACCTGCCAGTGCGCCACCCGGTCCTCGAGCCAGCGGCGCAGGTCCCCGACCGCGACCGTGGCCCCGTCCCGGAGCACGACGGTGGCCAGCGGCCGCTCCTGCCAGCGGTCGTCCGGGACCGCGACGACCGCGGCCTCGACGACGTCGGGGTGCGCCATCAGCGCGTTCTCCAGGTCCACCGAGGAGATCCACTCGCCGCCGGACTCGATGACGTCCTTCGCCCGGTCGCTGATGGTCATGTAGCCGCGCGGGTCGATCGACCCGACATCACCGGTGCGCAACCACCCGTCGTCGAAGCGGGTCCGGTCGTCGTCCCGGTAGCACGCGCCGGTGACCCACGGACCGCGGACCTCGATCTCGCCGACGGCCTTCCCGTCCCGCGGCAGCACCTCGCCGCCCGCGCCGACGATGCGCCCCTCGACGCCGCACAGCAGCCGACCGGCCGTCGTGCGGTAGGCCCACTCCTCGTCGGGCGAGATCCCAACCGGAGGACGCGCGACGGACCCGATCGGCGAGGTCTCGGTCATGCCCCAGGCCTGCAGGACACGGACCCGGTGCCGGGACTCGAACGCCTCCATGAGGGAGCGGGGGACCGGCGCCCCGCCACACACCGCCATGCGCAGCGAGGACAGGTCGGTCGGGTGCGTGTCGACGTAGCGGAGCAGTTCGCTCCAGATCGTCGGCACCGCCCCGGCAATTGTCACGCGCTCGGTGACGATGAGCCGGGCCAGCGGCTCGGCCTGCAGGAACCGGTCGGGCATCACGAGCGAGGCGCCGACCATCATCGCGCCGTACGGGATCCCCCACGCGTTCACGTGGAACATGGGTACGACGGGCAGCATCCGATCGGTGGCCGACAGCGCCATCGCGTCGCCCATGCACAGCGCCATCGAGTGCAGGTAGGTCGACCGGTGCGAGTACACGACCCCCTTCGGGTTGCCCGTCGTGCCCGTCGTGTAACACATCGCCGCGGCCGAGCGCTCGTCGACGTCCGGCCACGGGAACTCCGCGGATCCGGCGGCGAGGACGTCGTCGTACGCGTGGATCTGTTTGCCGGCCCCCTCGAGCGGCGCGGTGTCGGCGCCACCGACCACGACGACGTGCCGCACGGTCTGCAGCCGTGGCAGCACCCGGGCGAGCAGCGGCACGAGGCTCGCGTCGACCAGCACGACGCGGTCCTCGCCGTGGTTGGCCACGAAGACGAGTTGCTCGGGGGAGAGCCGGATGTTGAG
>DATGDX010000196.1:0-11732 GCA_035310665.1 Mycobacteriales bacterium
TCCGCCGCCGCGCTGGTGCTCGACGACGGCAAGCCGGCGGGCATCGTCACCCGCTCCGACGTGCTCGGGTTTCTCTCCGCGCGCTGACCCGGCCATCGCCTCCCTCGGGACCTCCCTCGGCGCCCTCGCTCGATCCCGCCCGGAACCCGTCGCGGCGCGCGCTGGGTTACCAACGGCGTGTCCGGCGACCCGGCTGATAGGCCGGTCGCGCGACACGCGGGCACGAGCCGGGGGGCGCGGGCTAGCGTCGGGCGGGTGACCCCCCCGGTGATCGCCTCGACCCCTGCGGTGACCCCCGGCCCGTGGCACGGCTTCGAGACGCTCGCGGTCCACGCGGGGCAGGAGCCGGACCCGACGACGGGTGCGGTGGTGCCGCCGATCTACCAGGTGTCGACGTTCAAGCAAGACGGCGTCGGCGGGTTACGCGCCGGCTACGAGTACAGCCGGTCGGCGAACCCGACGCGGACCGCGCTGGAGGACTGCCTCGCCGCGCTCGAGGCGGGCACCCGCGGGCTCGCGTTCGCCAGCGGGCTCGCCACCGAGGACACGCTGCTGCGCACCGTCTGCCGCCCCGGCGGGCACGTCGTTCTCCCGGACGACGCCTACGGAGGCACGTTCCGGCTGGTCGCCCGGGTGTTCGACCGCTGGGGCCTGACCTACACGGCCGCGCCGCTCGGCGACCTCGACCGGGCCCGCGCCGCGATCGAGCCGGGCCGCACGGCGGTCGTCTGGTGCGAGACGCCGACGAACCCGCTGCTCGGCATCGCCGACATCGCCGCGCTCGCGGCGCTCGCCCACGACGCGGGCGCCCTGCTGGTCGTCGACAACACGTTCGCCTCGCCGTACCTCCAGCAGCCCCTCGCCCTCGGCGCGGACGTCGTCGTGCACTCCACGACCAAGTACCTCGGCGGGCACAGCGACGTCGTCGGGGGCGCACTCGTCGTCCGCGACGCCGACCTCGGCGACCGGCTGGCGTTCACCCAGAACGCCGCGGGCGCCGTCGCCGGCTCGTTCGACGCCTGGCTGGTGCTGCGCGGGATCAAGACGCTCGGGGTGCGGATGGAGCGGCACTGCGCCAACGCGCGGCGCATCGCGCACCTGCTCGCGGAGCATCCGGCGGTGACCCGGGTGCTGTGGCCGGGGCTGCCCGATCACCCGCGGCACGACGTCGCGGCCCGGCAGATGCGCGAGTTCGGCGGGATGGTGTCGTTCACGGTCGCCGGGGGTGAGCAGGCGGCCGTGGAGCTGGTGGGGCGTACGACGCTGTTCACGCTGGCCGAGTCGCTCGGCGGCGTCGAGTCGCTCATCGAGCACCCGGCCCGGATGACGCACGCCAGCACCGCCGGCTCGCCGCTGCAGGTGCCGGCGGACCTGGTGCGGCTGTCGGTGGGCATCGAGACCGCCGACGACCTGGTGGCCGACCTCCGCGCGGCGCTCGGCTGACCCACCGGGGGGCTCAGCCGCCGGGCCGCCAGAACATGAGCCCGAGGATGACCAGCCACACCGCGGCGACCGCGTAGGTGACCCCGGCGATCCGCCCCGCGTGCACCGTCGCCGACTCGCCCTTCTGCATCCGGGCCAGCGCCCGGCGCTGGTCGGGAACGACGAGACCGTGCAGCAGGCCGAGCGCGACGATGAACAGCGTCATCGAGGCGGACAGCCAGAACTCGTTCCAGCTCCGCCCGGAGACCGGAACCAGCCACAGCCCGACGAGGAACACGAGGACGACCAGGATGCCGAGCAGCCGGGTCGACCGGGCGAGGTAGCGGACCGCCTCCACGTTGCCCTGCCGGACGTGCCGCGGCGTCGCCGCCGCGGTGAAGGTGACCGGGCCGATGAGGAAGATCGCCGCTGCCACGTGCAGCCACAGGACGAGAGGTTCCACGCCGCGACCCTATCCGCGCCGCCGGTCGTGGATCACTGCGGTGCGGGTCTCCGGCGCGGCGGCGGCCGCCGCCGCGGCGCCGGCCAGCACGGCCGCGGTCAGGCCGAACCCCGCGCCGTAGGAGACCGTGTCGGCGAGCCGCCCGGTGACCAGCGGGCCGGCGACGCTGCCCAGGTCGCCGGCCATCGAATACGCGGCAACCGGGGTGCCGCGCCGGCCGCGCAGCGAGTCGCCGAGCATCGCGGCGGGACCGACGTCGAGCAGCCCGGACCCGAGCCCGAACACGGCCATCGCGGCGAGGTAGCCGGGCAGCGAGTCGTCGAGGGCCAGCGTGGTCATCGCGACCGCGGCGAGCAGGCACCCGGCGACGACCACCGGCCGGCGCCCGCGGGTGTCGGCCAGCCGCCCCGCCGGCACCAGGGTGGCGGCGTTGATCGCGGCGACGACGACGAACCCGACGCCGGTCCACACTGGGTCGCGGCGGAGCACGTCGGCGACGAACAGCGGGATCAGCGCGCTGCGCACCCCCAGCACCGCCCACGCGTCGGCGAGGTGCGCGGCGAGCGCGGCCCGGTAGGCGGGGTCGCGCACGGCCGCGGCGAGCCCGGCGCGCCCGCCGGTCGCGTGCTCGTCCTCCTGCGCGGCCAGCGGCGTGCGCCGCAGCGCGACCAGCCCGATGGTGCCGGCGACCGCGAGCGTGGCGGCGTACAGGAAGAACGGGGCACGGATCGACACCGCGGTGACGGCGCCGCCGATCGCCGGCCCCGCGATGCCGCCGAGGAGGAAGCCGCCCGACCACAGGCCGCTGGCCTGCCCGCGCAGCCCGGTCGGAACGGTCCGGAGCAGCAGCGACAGCGCGCTGATCGAGAACATCGCGGAGCCGACCCCGCCGGCGCCACGCAGCACCAGCAGCTCGACGTAGGAGCGCGCGAGCCCGGCGAGCGCGCTCGACGCCGCGACGATGCCGATGCCGGTGGCGAGGATGACCCGCTCCCCGAAGCGGTCCACGAGCCGTCCCGTGGCCAGCGCCGACACCAGCCGCATGAACGCGAACGCGCTGATCACCGCCGCGGCGGCTTCGCGCCCCACCCCGAAGTTACGGGCGAACACCGGGATCGCCGGCGCGACGATGCCGTAGCCCAGCGCGACCGAGAACGCCACCGCGACGAGCACGCCGACCTCGCGGGGCATCTCGCGCAGCGGGCCAGGGCGCACGCGCCGCATCGTGTCACCACGCGCGGCCGGGGCGCGGTCCCGTCCGGGGGGATCCGGGCGGGATCCGGGGACTAGTCGTTTCTTCCCATTGCTCGGCCCGGCCTAATGACTCACGGTGAGCGGAGGCGGCTGCGGACCGTGCACGCAGGCGCCGCAAGGAGCCGCGGGCCGCTAACCCCCCGTCAGCGCCCGCGGCTCCCTGGCGTCTGGGGACGGGTGCCCCCGGCGGCCGCGGCGCGTCGGCGCCCCTGCCTGGCCCGCAGGTAGTCGGTGACGACGTACTCCCCGAGTTGCTCGGCGGTCGGCGCGAACACCCGCCCCCCGTTGCGCCGGGCCACCTCGTCGACGAAGCGGGCCAGCCGCTCGTCGTCCGCGAGCAGGAACACGTTGATGGTCGCGCCCCGGCGGGTCAGCCGGTCCACCTCGGCGAGGGTCACCTCGACGGTCTCCCGGGCCGGCGGCCAGTCGAAGTACGACGACCCGTCCGGGAGCAGGTGCGCCGTCGGCTCCCCGTCGGTGACGACGAGGACGACCGGCTCGGCGTCGGGGTGCCGGGCGAGGTGCCGACCGGCGAACAGCAGCGCGTGCTGCAGGTTGGTCCCCTGCACCATGTCCCACGACAGCCCGGCCAGCTCGCCCGGGGCCAACCGCCGCGCGTACTTCGAGAAGCCGATCACGGCGAGCGCGTCCTGCGGGTAGCGCGTCGCGATGAGGCTGTGCAGGGCCAGCGCGGTCGCCTTCGCCGCTCCCCACGTGCCGCGCAGCGCCATCGAGTAGGACAGGTCGACGAGCAGCGCGACCGCGGCGCGGGTGCGCCGCTCGGTCTCCACGACCTCGAAGTCCTGCACCGACAGCCGCACCGCACCGCCGGTCGGCCCCGCGCGCCGGACCGCGTTGGACACGGTCCGCACGACGTCGAGCGGCTGCTCGTCGCCGAACCGCCACGCCCGGCTCGCCCCGGTCGGCTCCCCGGCGGTGCCGGCGTCCGGTTGGTCGTGGTCCCCGGCGCGGCGCGCCTCGAGCGCCCCGAAGATGCGCTTGAGCGCGGCGTGGCCAAGCCGGCGCACCGCCTTCGGGGACAGCTCCAGCCGCCCCTCCTCCCGCACCAGGTAGCCCTGGCGCTCCAGCTCCCGCTCGACCGCGCGCAGCGCCGCGAGGTCGTCGACGGCCTGCCGTCCGAGCGCGCGGGCGACGGCGTCCTCGTCGACGTCGTCCAACGACGCGCCCGGGTAGTCCTGCCCGAGCGTGGCGGCCAGCTCGTCGAGGTCGGCCAGCTCGGACAGCACGGTGGTGGCGTCGCCGAGGCCGAGGGGTTCCGGGCCGCGCAGCCGCTGCCCGCCGGACCAGTCCAGGTCCGGCCGGCGCGCGCGCAGCGAGGAGGACAGCCGCGCCATCTCCGCGGCGAGCCCCATGTCCTCCAGCGCCTGCTGGACCAGCCCGGACAGCTCGGCGCGCTGGTCCGGGGTGAGCGAGTCCAGCAGCCGTTGCGCCGCGGCCGCCCGCCGGGCCAGCTGGTCGACGAGATCCTCCAGGTTCTCCGGGCGCTCCGGGAAGAACTCGCCGTAGTCGGCCATGAAGCGCTCGAACCGCTCGCGGGTGTCCTCGCCGCGCGCGTCCGCGTCGAGCATCTCGTGGAGGGCGCCCAGCATGTCCTTGACCCGCCGCAGGTCCTCCGCCGTCGTGGACCGCAGCGCGTCCGACAGCCCCTGGAACTGCTGGTCGAGCACGTCGCGGCGCAGCAGGTCGCGGATCTCGTCGTACGCCGCGCGCGCCTCCGGCGCGCGCCACGCGTAGTCGGCCAACTGCCGCACCGCGCGCGACGTGTCGCGGGGCAGCGCGTCCAGCTCGGCCTCCCGCAGCCGCGCGTCGCCCGACGGGTCGGGGAACAGCGTGCCGCGCTCCGCCGAGACCGCCCGGTCGAGCAGCTCGCGCACCCGCTCCAGCGCCCCGTCGAGCCGGTGGCGGTCCCGCAGCTCGCGCTGGCGGCGGCGGACCTGGCGCAGCAGGTCGTCGAGGCCCCGCCGCTCCGGCAGCCCGCGGCGCAGCAGTCGGTCGAGCGCCTCGCGCGGGGTCGCCCCGTCGAGCACGTCCTCGCCGAGCGCGTCCAGCGCGCCGGCCACGTCGTACGGCGCGGCGAGCGGGTCCGGCCCGCCGCGCCACTCGCCGTACCGGTAGCCGCTCATCCGCCGTACACCGTCCGTCCGGGCAGCTCCTCCTTGGCCAGCCGGCGCGACAGGTGCAGGCCCTCGAGCGCCAGCTCGAGCGCCGCGGCGGCCAGGCCCGGGGTCTCCGCCTCGTCGCCCAGCCGGGAGAGCAACCGGGACAGGCCGGTGACCGGGCCGATCCGGTGCAGCAGCTCGGCGGCGGGGACGAGGTCGCCGGACTCGACCGACGCGCCCTCGGCGAACCGGGCGAGCAGCCCGGACAGGTCCGCGCCCCCGAGCCGGCGGCGGAACGTCTCGGCGATCGCCCGGCGCAGCAGGTGGGCGAGCACCTCGGTCTCCCGCCCCTCCTCGCTGGCCTCGAACTCCACCTTGCCGCGCAGCGTCGCCACCACTGCCGGCAGGTCGCAGACCCGGGCGACCGCGGGGTCCTCCCCGGTCACAGCGGCCCGGCGCACCGCGGAGGCGGCCACGGTCTCCGCCGCGGACACCGTGAAGCGCGCGGAGACCCCCGAGCGGTGGTCGACGGCCGGGGACTCGCGGGCCAGGCGGGTGAACCGGGCGAGGATCTCGAACAGGTGGTCCGGGAGCACGGCGGACACCGCGGCGCCCGCCGACCCCTCGCCCCAGTGCAGCGACGCCTCCTGCTGCACGAGGGCGATCTCGTCCTCCACCCGCAGCGGGTAGTGGGTGCGGATCTCCGCGCCGAACCGGTCCTTGAGCGGCGTGATGATCCGCCCGCGGTTGGTGTAGTCCTCGGGGTTCGCGCTCGCCACGAGCAGCACGTCCAGCGGCAGGCGCAGCGAGTAGCCGCGCACCTGGATGTCGCGCTCCTCGAGCACGTTGAGCAGCGACACCTGGATCCGTTCGGCGAGGTCGGGCAGCTCGTTGACCGCGAACACGCCGCGGTTGGTCCGGGGCACCAGCCCGTAGTGCACGGTCTCCGGGTCCCCGAGCGTGCGGCCCTCGGCGACCTTCACCGGGTCCACGTCGCCGATCAGGTCACCCACCGAGGTGTCGGGCGTGGCCAGCTTCTCACCGTACCGTTCCGAGCGGTGCTTCCACGCGACCGGGAGCTCGTCCCCGAGCTCCGCCGCGAGCCGGCGGCACCGCACGCACACGGGGGCGTACGGGTGGTCGTTGATCTCACACCCGGCGACCACCGGGGTCCACTCGTCGAGCAGCCCGACGAGCGTCCGGATGAGCCGGGTCTTGCCCTGCCCGCGCTCGCCGAGCAGGACCAGGTCGTGGCCGGCGAGCAGGGCCCGCTCGACCTGCGGGAGCACCGTGTCGCCGAACCCGAGGATGCCGGGGAACGGGTCACGGCCCGCGCGCAACGCGGCGAGCAGGTTGTCACGGATCTCGGCCTTCACCGACCGGTGCACGTGCCCGCCGGCGCGCAGCCCGCCGAGCGTGTCGGGTGCGGGGTGCCTCTCGGGTGTGGGGTGCATTTCTCGACCGTACGCCGCGCCGGCCCCGGCCGACCGCCCCCTTCGCGGGGACGTGCGGGGGACAATCGGCGGGCAACCGAGACAACCGGGGCCGCGGCCCGGGGCGGCCCGGGGACGCGGCCGGGGACGCGGCCCGGGGAGGAGGAGCGTGACGCTCATCGGCGAGGGGTCCCGCGTCGGGGCCGGCCCCGCCGCGGCTGCCCTGCGCTGGGGGCCCTCCGCTGTGGGGCCGTCCGCTGGGGGGCGGCCGGTGGCTAGGGGCGGCGCGCGCGGGCGACGGCCGGTGCTCGCCCTCGACGTCGGGGGGACGAAGCTCGCGGCCGCGCTCGTGGATCCGGGCGGGCGGGTCCACGGCCCGACGCGGGTGCCCACCCCGGCGGGCCCGACCGTCGACGCGGAGACGATCTGGCGGACCGTCGAGGCGCTGCTCGACCAGGTGTGCCCGGACCGGCGGGCCGTCGGCGGCGTCGGAGTCGGCTGCGGCGGGCCGATGACGTGGCCCGCGGGTGAGGTGTCGCCGATCAACATGCCGGCGTGGCGGGGGTTCCCGCTGCGCGAGCGGTTGCGCGAGCGCTACCCGCGGGTGCCGGTCCGGGTGCACAACGACGCGGTGTGCCTGGCCGTCGGGGAGCACTGGCGAGGGGCCGGCCGCGGCGCGGACAACGTGCTGGGGATGGTGGTCTCGACCGGTGTCGGCGGGGGGCTCGTGCTCGGTGGGCGGCTCGTCGACGGCGCGAGCGGCAACGCCGGGCACGTGGGGCACGTCGTCGTCGACCCCAACGGCCCGCGGTGCGGGTGCGGCGGGCAGGGCTGCCTGGAGGCGATCGCCCGCGGGCCCGCGGTCGCGGACTGGGCACGGGAGCACGGCTGGCCCCCCAGTGGCGACGCGAGCGCGCGGCACGTGGCCGTGGACGCCGCGCGCGGGCACACCGTCGCGCTGCGCGCCCTGCAGCGCGCGGGATGGGCGCTCGGCGTCGCGATCGCGTCCGCGACGCACCTGCTCGACCTCGAGGTCGTGGCCGTCGGCGGCGGCCTGACCCAGGCCGGGCCGCTGCTGTTCGACCCGCTCGAGGAGACGTTTCGCCGGCACGCGCGGATGGACTTCGCGCGGGGGGTGCGGGTCGTGCCGGCCGCCCTCGGCCAGGAGGCCGGCCTGGTCGGCGCCGCGGCGCTGCTGCTCGCCGGCGAGCGCTACTAGTCGCCCGCTGACTGAAACCGCGGCCGGGGGGTACGAGCGCGTCACCCGCCGCGGGGAGGCGCGATGAGTGAGCGCAGCTCGGTCCGCAAGGTCGTCGCGGCGAGCCTCGTCGGCACCTCACTCGAGTGGTACGACTTCTTCCTCTACGGCTCCGCCGCCGCGCTCGTCTTCAACCGGCTGTTCTTCCCGACGTTCGACCCGCTGACCGGGACCCTGCTCGCCTTCACGACGTTCGCCGTCGGGTTCGTCGCCCGACCCATCGGCGGCATCATCTTCGGCCACTACGGCGACAAGGTGGGGCGCAAGAAGGTCCTGGTCGTCACGCTGCTGCTGATGGGCGTCGCGACGTTCCTCGTCGGGCTGCTGCCGACGTACGACACGATCGGGGTCGCCGCTCCGCTGCTGCTCGTGACGCTGCGGTTCGTGCAGGGTCTCGGGCTCGGCGGGGAGTGGGGCGGTGCCGTGCTCATGGCGCTCGAGCACGGCAACGACGAGCGGCGAGGGCTGCACGCCGCGTGGCCGCAGGTGGGCGTCCCGGCGGGCAACCTGCTCGCCGCCGCGGTCCTCGGCCTGCTGGCCTGGCTGCTGCCCGACGCGTCCTTCGACGCCTGGGGGTGGCGCATCCCGTTCCTGCTGTCGGCGGCGCTCATCGTCGTCGGCCTGTGGATCCGGTTGGTGATCGCCGAGTCGCCGCTGTTCGCCGACGTGGAGCGCACGCACACCCGGGCGCGGGCGCCGATCCTCGACGTGCTGCGCGTCTACCCGCGCGAGGTGCTCGTCGCGATCGGCGCGCGGCTCGGTGTCGACGTCGCGTTCTACACCTTCGCGCTGTTCATCCTCACCTACGCGACCACCCAGGCCGGCGTCCCGAGGAGCGTGGCGCTTGCCGCGGTGCTCACCGGGTCGGCGGTGCAGCTGGTGCTGATCCCCTGGTTCGGTGCCCTGTCGGACCGGGTCGGCCGGCGCCCGGTCTATTCCGCGGGTGCCATCGGCGCGCTCGTGTGGGTCTGGGCCTTCCCCGCTGCTCGACACCGGGCGAGCACCGCTGGTGCTGCTCGCCGCGATCGGCGGGCTCGCGGTGCACGCCGCGATGTACGGCCCGCAGGCCGCGTTCATCGCCGAGCTGTTCAGCACCCGGCTGCGCTACAGCGGCGCGTCGCTCGGGTACCAGCTCGCCGGCGTGCTCGGCGGCGGGCTCGCCCCCATCATCTCGGTGGCGCTGCTCAGCCGCTTCGGCGCCTGGCAGGCGGTGGCGGCGTACGTCGTCGCCGCCCTGCTCGTCACCCTCGCCGCGCTCGCCGCGGCGCGCGAGACCGCGCACGTCCCGCTCACCGCCGAGAAGCCCGCGGAGCGGGCGATCCTGGAAGAAGCGGAGGTGTATCCGGGCGATGTCGTCGGGACCGATCGTCGACCTCAACGCCGATCTGGGTGAGTCGTACGGCCCGTGGCGCCTCGGGGACGACGAGGCGCTGCTGAGCGTCGTCACCAGCGCGAACGTCGCGTGCGGCTTCCACGCGGGGCATCCGCGGACGATCGAGCAGACGGTCGTGGCCGCCGTCGAGCGCGGGGTGGTGGTCGGCGCGCAGGTGTCCTACCCGGACCTCGTCGGGTTCGGGCGCCGGTCGATGGAGGTAGAGCCGGACGACCTCGCGGCCGACGTGATCTACCAGATCGGGGCGGTCCAGGGCTTTTGCCGAATCGTCGGGGCCAGCGTCCGCTACGTCAAGCCGCACGGGGCGCTCTACAACCGGGTGGTCGTCGACCCGGTGCAGGCCGCGGGGGTGGTCGAGGCGGTGCGCCGGTACGACGCGACGCTGCCCCTGCTCACGCTTCCCGGTGGGGAGCTGGCGCGGGCCGCGGAGTCGGCGGGCGTGCCGTGGGTCGGGGAGGGGTTCGCCGACCGGGCGTACACGCCCGAGGGGCGGCTCGTGCCGCGCCGCGAGCCGGGCGCGGTGCTGCACGAGCCGACCGCGGTCGCCGAGCAGGCGGTGCGCCTGGCCCGCGCCGGCGTGCGGTCCATCTGCGTGCACGGGGACACGCCGGGTGCGGTCGAGCTGGCCCGCGCCGTGCGCGAGGCGCTGGTCGCCGCCGGCCTGACGGTTCGCCCGTTCACGTGACCCGGGTCGCCGACCCGGACCGTCCCGTCGCGGCCGACCCGCCGGTGAGCGCCCTGCCGGCCCGCCCGGTCGGCGACACCGCCTTCGTCGTCGACGTCCGCGACCTGGCGACCGTGCACCGGCTGCACGCCGCGGTCCGCGCCGCGGTCACCGCCGGGCGGGTGCCCGCGGTCGTCGACGTCGTGCCGGCGTACCGATCCGTGCTCGTCGTCGTCGACCCGGCGCGGACCGGCGTCGAGGCGGTCGCCGACGCGGTCCGGCGGCTCCCCCTGCCGGACACCGCGGCGGCGCAGGGCCGCACGGTGGAGGTCCCCGTCGTGTACGACGGGCCGGACCTGCCCGAGGTGTGCGCGCGCACGGGGCTGCCGGTGGACGAGGTGATCGCCCGGCACGCCGCGCCGGCGTACCTCGTCGCGTTCCTCGGCTTCGCCCCCGGGTTCCCGTACCTCGTCGGGCTCGACCCGGCGCTGCACGTCCCGCGGCGGGCCACCCCCCGGACCCGCGTCCCCGCCGGCGCGGTGGGCCTCGGCGGCGACCAGACGGGGGTCTACCCCCGCGACTCGCCCGGCGGGTGGCAGCTGATCGGGCACACCGACACCGTGCTGTTCGACCCGCTGCGGTCCCCGCCGGCGCTGCTGGCCCCCGGGGACCGGCTGCGCTTCGTCGCGGTCCGGTGACCGGTGTGTTCCCGGTCGAAGCGGCCGAGGTGATGCCCGCGATCGAGGTCGTGGCGCCCGGGCTGCTGACCCTCGTGGAGGACCTCGGCCGGCAGGGGTGGGCGCACCTGGGCGTGCCGCGCGCGGGCGCGGCCGACGTGCGGTCGCTGCGGCTCGCCAACCGGCTCGTCGGCAACCCGGAGGGGGCGGCGGCGCTGGAGGTGACCCTGCACGGCCCGCGGTTGCGGTTCCCGCAGGGCGGGTGGGTCGCCGCGTGCGGCGCGCAGGTCGACGTCGCCGTCGACGGGCGCCCGGCGTCCGCGCAGGTCGCGGTGCCGGTGCGCGCGGGGGCGGTGCTGGAGGTGGGCCGGGTGCGGGCGGGGCTGCGCTGCTACGTGGCCGTGCGCGGCGGCATCGCCGTGCCGCCGGTGCTCGGCAGCCGCTCGACGGACACCGTGGGGGGGCTCGGGCCGGGCGTGCTCCACGCCGGGGACCTGCTGCCGGTCGGCGACCAGGTGGTGGGACCCGTGTGGCAGGAGCCCGTTCCCGGCCTCGCGCTGCCGGCCGAACCGGTGCTGCGGGTGGTGCCCGGCCCGCGCGACGACTGGTTCGCCGCGCCCGCGCTGGGGGTGCTCACGGGCACGGCGTGGGAGGTGACCGCGGCCAGCGATCGCACCGGGCTGCGCCTGGCCGGGCCCGCGCTGCCCCGGGCGGGCCCGCACCGGGAGCTGGCGTCGGAGGGCATGGTGCCGGGGGCCCTGCAGGTGCCGCCGGACGGACGGCCGATCCTGTTCCTCGCCAACGCGCCGACGACCGGCGGCTACCCGGTCATCGGCGTCGTCGTGGCCGCCGACCTGCCGCTGGCCGGGCAACTGTCGCCGGGGCACCGGGTGCGGTTCACGCGCTGCCCACCGCCGTTCGAGCGGAGCGGATGAGGCCCCGTCGCCAACCGCTGAACCGATCAGGGGGACGATCAGGGGGCCGAGACGGGCGCGGCGCGGGGCAGCCCGGCGACGAAGGCGGCGACCTCCTCCGCGACCCGTTCCGG
>DATGDX010000197.1:0-12006 GCA_035310665.1 Mycobacteriales bacterium
TGCTCGACGTACGCCCGCAGCTTGTTGACGAGGCCGACCCCGCGACCCTCGTGGCCGGTGACGTACAGCACGACGCCGCGCCCCTCCGCGGCGACCGCGCGCACCGCGGTCCGCAGCTGGATCCCGCAGTCGCATCGCAGCGACCCGAGCGCGTCCCCGGTGAGGCACTCCGAGTGCAGCCGGGTGAGCACGGATCGGCCGCCCGCGATTTCCCCTTTCACGAGCGCGAGGTAAACGTGTCCGCCGGACGTCACGAACGCCCGCACGAGGAACTCGCCGTACGGCGTGGGAATGCCGACGGCGGCGACCTCCGCCGGCGTCGCACCGAGCTCCTCGTCATGGGCCACGGACAAGGCATTATGCCGGGGTATCGGGCACGACCCGCCCGAACCCGGCTTTTTTTCGAGGAGTACGCCGTGCGCGGCTGGGGCGTCCAGTTCACCGCGCCTCGCCGGGTGGACGTGGTGCCGGTCGAGGTCCCGCAGCCGCAGCCGGGCCAGCTGCTCGTCCGCGCGGCGTACTCCGGGATCAGCACGGGCACCGAGCTGCTCGCCTACCGCGGGGAACTGGACCCCGATCTCGTCCGCGACGAGAGCATTGGGTCGCTCGGGGGCACGTTCCGCTACCCGTTCCGCTACGGCTACAGCTGCGCCGGCGTGGTCGAGCGGGGTACGGCGACTGTGCCGGCGGGCTCGCTGGTGTTCGCGTTCCACGCGCACCAGGACCGCTTCATCGTCGGCGAGGCAGACGTGGTCGCTCTCGACCCCGGGGCCGACCCGCGGCGCGCCACGCTGTTCCCGCTCGTCGAGACGGCGCTGCAGCTCGCGCTCGACGCCGGCCCGGTGCTGCACGAGCCCGTCGTCGTGGTCGGGCTAGGGACCGTGGGGCTGCTCACCGCGCTGCTGCTGCGCCGCGCCGGCGCGACCGTCGTCGCCACCGAGCCGCGGGAGTGGCGGCGGGAGGTGGCGGCCTCCGTGGGGATCGACGCGATCGCCCCCGACGAGGCCGCGGATCGCGTCGGGCAGGTCACCGGGGGGCGTGGCGTGTCGCTGCTCGTCGAGCTGTCCGGAGCCCCCGCGGCGCTCGCCGACGGGCTCGGGCTGCTCGCGCACGAGGGGGTGGCCCTCGTCGGGTCCTGGTACGGCACGAAACCCGCCCCGCTCCCGCTCGGCGGCGCGTTCCACCGGCGGCGGCTGACCCTTCGCAGCAGCCAGGTGTCCACCATCCCGGCGGCCCTGGCGTCCCGGTGGGACGTCCCGCGGCGCCGCGCCGCGGCCCGCGAGCTGCTCGCCGACCTGCCGCTCGCCGCCCTGCCCGTCGGCGAGTTCGCGTTCGCCGACGCCCCGGCGGCGTACGCCGCGCTGGACCGGGGTGAGCGGGGGCTGCTGCACGCGGCGCTGCGCTATGAATAGCCGGTGTACGAGACCGGGACCGCGACGCACGTCCGCGCCTTCCACGTGATGCCGGGGCTGCCGCCGCCGGAGGGGGAGCGGCACGCCCACGACTACCGCTTCGACGTCGTCGTGCGTGGCGACGGGCTGGACGAGCGGGGCATGGTCGTCGACCTCGACGTGCTCGACGCGGCGCTGCGCGCCACCGCGGGCGCCGTCGACGGCGCCGACCTGGACGAGCTGATCGGTGGTGTGGTGGGCGCGCCGGCGGTCACTGTGGAGCTGTTCGCCCGCTGGGTGCACGCGCGGCTCGCCGCCGCGCTGGCGCCGCTGCCCGGCGCGGTGCTCGCGGTTCGGGTGTGGGAGTCGGCGGTCGCGTTCGGCGGATACGCCGCGGCGGTCGACCCCGCGCCGTGAGCCGCGGGTCGTGTGGTTCGTCGCCGCTATGACTCGCGCACACCTGCACGAGCTGCCCCCCTCGCTGTGGACTGGGGCGCCGGTCGGATCAGCTCCGTGTAGGCGTTGAGGCAGCGTTCCGCCGTCTTCGCCCAGGTGAACCGGTCGAGCACCAGTTCCCGCGCGGCGCGGCCGAGACGGCGGGCGAGTGCCGGGTTCGCGAGCAGCACGGCGATGCGGTCGCGCAGCTCCGCGACGTCGCCCGGTGCGACGAGAAGCCCGGTCTCACCGTCGCGGACAATCTCTGGTATGCCGCCGATCCGGCTCGCCACCACCGGCGTGCCGCTCGCCATGGCCTCGAGCATCGCCAACCCGAGCAGCTCCGAGATCGCCACCGGCCGCCCGTAGCAGGTGACGGCCACCGAGGGCAGCACGAACACGGCGGCCCGCCGGTGCAGCACCGGGAGCTCCGCGTCGGGGACGGCCCCAGTGAACCGGACGTCGTGCCCGGCGGCGAGCCGGCGCAGCAGGTGCGGGTAGTCGCGCTCCGGGGGCCACGGGTCGTGTCCGGTGGTGCCGGCGACGGTCAGCCGCGCGCGGGGCGGCAGGGCGGCGAGCAGCCGGTCGAGCCCCTTGTGCGGGGTGATCCGCCCGACGAACAGCACCCCGTCGCGGGCGTCGTCGCCGGGCCGGAATCGGGCCGGGTCCGCTCCGCCGTAGATGACCCGGGTCCGATTCGCGGGCGCGTGCAGGGTGCCCGCGGAGAACTCGGACACGGCCAGGAACCGGTCGACGAGCGCGGGCAGCAGCCCGCCCCATCCCCCGCCGCCGAGCCCGTGGTCGGTGGTCACCAGACGCTGCCGGCCGGCGAACGCGGTGAGCGCGGCGATGCGCCCGGGCGCGCTGCGCAGGTGGTGGGTGTGCACGACGGCGGCGTCGCGCAGCGACCACGCGAGCAGCGGGGCCAGCTGCGGCGCGAACGGGTGCGCGGGATGCCCGCCGAGCAGCGCGAGCCGCCGCAGCACGCGCACCCGCAGCCCGGTGGGCTCCCGCCACACCCGGGCGACGCCTCCGAACGTCACCAGTTCCGTGTCGACGTGCGCGGCCAGCGCCCGGGCCACCTCGACCGGGTAGCGTTCACCCCCGCCGAGCAGCCCGTCGGCGCCGAACGGTGTTGGGGCCACATGGACGACACGCACGTGCTCACCGTCTCCCTGTTGACCCTCGGCGACCCCGCCACCATGACCGGCGGCTACCTCTACCACCGTCGCATGCAGGCGCTGGCCCCGGACGTCGGCGCCCGGGTTCGGTTCGCCGCGCTGCCCGCGGGTGCGTTCCCGCGCGCGGCGCTCGCCGGTGGGAGCATGCTGCGCGCCGTGGCGCGCGAGCGCCCCGACGTGCTCGTCCTCGACAGCATCGCCGCCGCCCCCCTCGCGCCGTGGCTGCCGTGGTGGTTCGGGGCGCGCGGGCCGCGGATCCCGCTCGTCGGGATGCTGCACCAGCCGCCCGGCGGGATCGACTTCGGCCCGACGGGAAGGGCGGTGCGCCGCGCGCTCGACCGCTCGGCGTACCGCTTCGCGGCGCGGCTGCTCGTCGCCAGCGATGCGCTCGCCGCGCAGCTGCGCGCCGACGGCGTCGGCGACGACCGGATCCGCGTCGTTCCACCGGGGCGCGACGTCGCCGCGCCCGGGGAGGGGCGGCAGGAGGGGACACCGCCGCGGCTGCGCGAGGGCCGGCGCGCCGCGGTGCTGTCGGTGGGCAACTGGGTGCGCCGCAAGGGGTTGCTCGACCTGCTCGACGCGGTCGCTCGGCTGCCCGCGGACGCGGTGACGCTGCACCTCGTCGGCGACCCCGGGGTCGAGCCGGGGTACGCGTCCCTCGTGCGGGCGCGGCTGACCGCACCGGACCTCGCCGGCCGGGTGGTCGTGCACGGTCCGCTGCCGGTCGAGCGGGTGGCGGCGTACTATCGCGCGGCGGACGTGTTCGCGCTGGCCAGCGTGCGCGAGCCGTACGGCACCGTGTACGGGGAGGCGATGGCCGCCGGGGTGCCGGTCGTCGGCTGGCGGGCCGGGAACCTGCCGTTCCTGGCCAGAGACGGGGTCGAGGGTCTGGTCGTCCCGCCCGGCGACGTCCCCGGACTCGCCGCCGCGCTGCTGCGGCTCGCCGACGACGAGGAGCTGCGCCGGTCGCTCGGCGCCGCGGCGGCGCGGCGGGCCGCGGGCTTTCCCACGTGGCGGGAGACCGCGCGGCGGCTGTTCGCGGAGCTGCGCGCGGTCGTCGCAGAGAGGCGACGCTCGCGCCGGCGGTGAGGGCCGTCCCCGCGGTTCGCGGGCGTCGACGGGACTGCGCGCCCACGGCTGGGCTACTCGGCGCCGGCGATCGCCTGCAGTCTCGCGTACTGCTGGGTGCTCCAGGTGGTCGGGCGAAGGATGCTGCGCCACGCGGCGACGTACTCGTTCGAGTAGGTGTGCCCGTGGCCGGTGGGAACTCCGGTGGCGAACGGGAGATCGGCGGTCACCTGACAGAACGACACGAACGGAATCCACGTCATCGCGGGTACGACGTCGTTTCCGCGCGACTCCCTCAGCCAGTCGGGCCGGTGCAGGATCAGGTGCGTGTCCCACCACACGATCGGGTCCGAGGGGTTCACCAGGTAGACGACCCGGCTGCCCCGCCACGGCGCGGACGTCGGGGCGAACCTCCCACCCGGGTCGTTGTCGAACCGCACGGTGCGGCCCCTCTTGTAGACTGCCTGCACCTCGCGGCTGCCCGCGTCGCGCTGGTCGGTGAACGATCGGTAGAGGGCGTTGAAGTGCGGGGGGCCGGCGAACAGCGCCCCGGACGTGCGGTTGCGCAGGTCGTGCTCGCCGCTGAAGGCCGTCTCCCCGCCGAACGAGCCGAGGCTCTCACCGAACACGTACAGCTTCGGTCGCCGGTCCGCGGGCAGGTTCGACCACCGCTCGTAGACGGCGTCGAAGAGCTCGCGTCCCGCCTGACGGGTCTCGTTCTGGTCGACGAGGTAGGAGATCCACGACGGGAGGTAGGAGTACTGCATGGCGATGGTCGCGGAGTCGCCGCCGGTGAGGTACTCGAAGGTGTCCACCGAGGCCGGGTCCACCCAGCCGCTGCCGGTTGTCGTGACGACCAGCAGTGTCCGGCGAGCGAAACCACCCGCACGGACGAGGTCGTTCACGGCCAGCTCGGCGCGGGCCTCGACGTCCGATGCCGAGGAGGTCCCGGCGAAGACCCGGATCGGGTCGTGGGCCCGCCTGCCGGTCACCGCCGAGATCCTCTCGGCGTTCGGCCCGGTTCCGACGAAGACCCGTCCCTCCCGGCCGAGGGAGTCCCACGACACCAGCGACCCCGGCCCCCCGGACCGCAGCGGGCTCGTCGGGCGAACCGCGCCCTGCTTGGTCAGCCTGTCCCGGAGCGAGAAAACCCGGTCGGCCGCGGCGGTCGACCCGTCGAGGACGACGCCGTTGACGACCAGCACGGTCGTCGCCAGCACGATCCCCCAGCCGAGGATCCGGGCGGCGCGCAGCCCGATCCAGTAGTCGAGCAGACGGGACAGCGACACGCACGCGGTGCGGAGTGCGCATGCGACGGCAAGGATTCCCACGAACACCGCAGCCGCGACGACCGGGAACAGCAGCACCAGCCAGGTGGACTCGGAGGGGAGCCCCATGAGCTCGCGGATCTGCCGCTGCCACCAGTGCCCGAGCGTGGCGGCAACGGGCAGGACGACCGCCGCCGTGAGGCAGAGAATCCCCCACGAGCGGCGCCGGGCGGGGCGCGGGTCGCGATCGACGAACGCCCGCCCGACGTAGGCACCCGCGACGCCGAGCGCGTATCCGATGCTGCCGTTGATCCCGCACACGATTGCCTGGACCAGCCAGCTGCAGGGGAGCAACGAGGGCGTGAACGACAGGCACACGAAGACGAGCGCGCCCCACGACCCGGGAAGGGTGTAGCGCAGCCCTCGCCCCTTCCCGATCCTCGCGGTTTTCGGCGTCCTCGTGGTTTTCGGCGGTGGCGACGGGTCCGGTTGGCCTTCGCGTTCCGGCGCCGAGCGCTGCGCCGGGATGCGGTGAAGGACCCCTGCCGACTCGTCAGGGGCCACCTCGTCGCTGTTCGGTTGCATCGTCATCGCAAGGTCCGATCGCGGCGTCCGAGGCTGCCCGCCTCGTCCGGTCAGTGAGACATCAACCAGAAGAGCAAGTGGAGACGTGGGCGTAGCGTGGCCCCGCGCGTTCCACCGCTGCCAGGCACGCCAGGGATGAATCGAGCGACACCTGTGGTCGCGTCTCCTCACCCCTGGGTCGGGGATCCGAGGGGTCGCCTACGGACGGCACGTCCACGTGACGTACGGACATGGCGCGGACATGGCGCCCCGCTTTCTGGATTCAGGCCGCCGCGCAGCGACCCGTCGTCGACGGACTTCGAGCGGTCACGGTCGCCGGGCGACGAGGAGCAGGCAGCGGGAGTCGGCGGAATACGGCTCCCACTCGTATCCGCCGTACACCGCCTCCACACGCAGCCCCGCCCGTTCCAGCAGCAGCTCGGCCTCGAAGCGGTATGTCCACCG
Source organism: Mycobacteriales bacterium (assembly GCA_035310665.1). GTDB lineage: Bacteria > Actinomycetota > Actinomycetes > DATGDX01 > DATGDX01 > DATGDX01. The sequence goes on from DATGDX010000197.1 coordinate 6,373, forward strand.
GAACGGCCACTGCACCAGTCGCTTGCGGACCGTGCCGTCCGGCGCGACCACGTCGTACACAGAGCGCACAACCCGCACCTGGCGGGCGATGTCGGTCGACACCGCGGTTTCGGTGCGGACCACCGTCTGCCCGTCGATCTCGCCGGCGACGTCCTGTAGGACGCTGCCGTCCGGCCGCGACACCCACTCCGGCGTGGGGTTGAGCAGGTCCAGCACGAGCAGCCCCCGGGCGCGCAGGCACCGCGCGATGCGCGTCAGGGCCTGGACCTGGTCGGCGCGGTCGACGAGGTAGGCGAACGTCTTGACGGGGACGACCGCCAGGTCGGCGGGCTCGTCGAGCACCAGCTCGCGCACGTCGCACTGCACGAGCCGCACGCGACCGGCGACCTCGTCACCGTGACCGGTCAGCTTCGCCCGGGCCACCGCGAGCATGTGGGGGGAGACGTCGACGCCGGACACCCGGTGTCCCGCCTGCGCGAGCGGCAGCAGCAGCCGGCCCGTGCCGCAGCCGATCTCCAGAACGTGCCCGCCCGCCTGCCGCGCGAGCTCGAGGTAGAACGGGACGTCGGCGTCGAACGGGAAGGCGTCGTACAGCCGCGCGAACTGCTGCTCCGTCCACGGGTGCTCAACCGAGTGCACCGGCCAAGCATGGCGCAGGCGTGGTCGCCCCCTGCACCCGAGACCCGTTGACCGCTCCGGCCGGGGGTGCCAGCGTCGCCTCGGACCGGGCTGCTGCGGGAGGGTGAGTATGGGCGCGGAGCGTGAGCGGGTTCTCGGCTTCGACAGCAAGGCACCGGATCTCGCGTCCGTCACACCGTGGTACCTGTGGGGTCCCTACGTCAGCGAGCGGGCCTGGGGCACGGTGCGGGAGAACTACGGCCCGGACAACGGCGAGTGGCACTACTTCCCGCATGGAGCGGCCCGCTCGCGCGCGTATCGGTGGAACGAGGACGGCATGGCCGCGGTGTGCGACGTCCAGCAGCGGCTCTGCCTCGGCCTGGCGCTGTGGAACGGTCGCGACTGCATCCTCAAGGAGCGCATGTTCGGGCTCGGAAACCCGGAGGGCAATCACGGGGAGGACGTCAAGGAGTACTACTGGTACGTCGATGCGGTGCCGACCCACTCCTGGCTCCGCTGGCGTTACCACTATCCGCAGCGGGAGTTCCCGTACGCCTGGCTCCGGAACGAGAACCGTCGCCGCCGCACCTCGAGCGAGCGAGGGGGCTTCGAGTTCGAGTTGCTCGACACCGGGATCTTCGACGAGAACCGTTACTGGGTCGTGGACGTGACGTATGCCAAGGCCGGCCCGACGGACGTGCTCATGCGCGTCGACGTGCGCAACGCGGGGCCGGACGAAGCCACGCTGCACGTCCTGCCGACGCTGTGGTTCCGCAACACGTGGTCGTGGGAGCCGGACGTGCCGCGACCCCTCGCGCGTGCGGTCGACGGCGACATCGTGGCCGAGCACGGCGACCTCGGCGACTACCGGCTGCACGTCGGAGCGTCCCCCACGGGTGCGCGCCCCTCGCTGCTGTTCTGCGACAACGACACGAACGTCGCGCGCCTGTTCCCACCTGCGCGAAACACGACCGAGTTCCCCAAGGACGGGATCAACGACCACGTCGTCGCACGGCAGCCCACCGTCAACCTGAACGGCACGGGGACGAAGGCCGCCGCGTGGTACGTGGTGTCGGTGCCCGCGAACGGTACGGCGGAGTTACGGCTGCGACTGCGGGCCGAGGACGGTGGTCCCGTCCGCGATCCATTGGGCGACGTCTTCACGCAGACGATGCGGGTCCGCAAGGCGGAGGCGGACGAGTTCTACGACGAGCTCGCGCCGCCGGGGACGTGCGACGACCGGAAGTTGGTGATGCGCCAAGCGTACGCCGGGATGATCTGGTGCAAGCAATTCTACCACTACGAGGTGTCGCGGTGGCTCCGAGGGGACGCCCCGGCGCAGCCCGACCCGGCGTTCCGCGCCCGCAACCGCGACTGGCCACACTTCGCCGCCGCCGACGTCCTCTCGATGCCGGACACCTGGGAGTTCCCCTGGTTCGCCGCCTGGGACCTCGCGTTCCATGCGGTCGTCCTCGCGCACGTCGACCCACCGTTCGCGAAGCACCAGCTGGAGTTGCTGTGCAGCCCGCGGTATCAGCACCCGGACGGGGCACTTCCGGGCGGGGAGTGGCGGTTCGACGACGCCAACCCGCCGGTCCATGCCTGGGCGGCGCTGAAGGTCTGGCGGCTCGACGGGTGTCGAGACGAGGCCTTCCTCACACGCGTGTTCGGCAAGCTGCTCGCCAACTTCACGTGGTGGGTGAATCGGGAGGACAGCGACGGCAACAACCTGTTCCAGGGAGGGTTCCTGGGGCTGGACAATATCTCGATCATCGACCGGTCGGATCCGGGAGGGACCCTCGAGCAGGCGGACGCCACGGGGTGGATGGGGTTCTACTGCCTGTCGATGCTCGAGATCGCTCGCTGGCTTGCGCGGAACGACGACTCGGTCACTCCCCTGGTCGCCGTGTTCGCGGACCACTTCGCGAAGCTGACCAAGGCGATCAACGATCGAGGGTTGTGGGACCCGGGGGACCAGTTCTACTACGACCTGCTGCGCAGGCCGAACGAACCCGCGACGTTCCTGCGGGTGCGTTCACTGGTCGGCCTCGTCCCGGTGCTCGCGACGTCACTGTTCCCGCCTGACCAGGCCGAGAGCCTGGACGTGTTCGAGGGGGAGTTCGCGGGCCAACTGCCGCGGCGGCAGCTGGACGCGCTCGCCGCGGCGGATTCCTCGGGCGAGACCGGCGCGGTCACGAGGTTCCCGGACGGGAGAGTGCTGTTCAGCATGCTGGACGAGCGGCAGCTGGCGGCGTTGCTCAACCGGTACCTTCTCGACGAGAAAGAGTTCCTCTCCAACCACGGAATCCGGTCGCTGTCCGCCAGGTACCGCGAGCCGTACGTCGCCGACTCCCTGGGCTCGATCCAGTATCGCCCGGCGGAGTCGGTCGACGGGTTGCTCGGCGGGAACTCCAACTGGCGAGGCCCCATCTGGGCCCCGTTGAACTACCTGCTCATCGACGCGATCGCCGAGTTCGGCGAGGCCTACGGCGACTCGCTTCGGGTGAGCCACCCCGACCTCGGCACGTCCACCGCACTCCTCGACGTCGCCCACGACCTGCGCCAGCGTGTCGTCGCGCTCTTCCTGAGGGACGGTGCCGGACGACGCCCCTGTTACGGCGGTGTCCGAGAGCTGCAGGAGCAGTGGAGCGACACCGTGCTGTTCAACGAGTACTTCCACGGCGACAACGGGGCCGGTCTCGGTGCCAGCCACCAGACGGGATGGACGGGCCTCGTCGCCGACCTCATCTGCGGCCTGCGTGGCGTCGCCCGCCCGACCGACCAGCCGTGAAGCTGTGGGTCAGCCCGACGCCGGGGGCTCGGGCTTGGCGTCCTCCGAGACGTGGATCGCCTCGTCCGTGCTCGCCGGCACGACCTCCCCCGAGGCCACGTCCTCCGGGAACCCACCGCTCGCGGTGTCCTCCGGAACGCCGGGGTTGCTCATCTGGGCCTCCACGCTGGTCTCGGACCGTCGGCGGTTGCCGACGGGCAGGCAGCTACCCGTTCCGACCGCCGGACGAACCTGCGGGCGCAGAAGGCGACGGTCAGCGAACCTCGCGGGGCCGGATCGTCGGGCGGGCGGTGTCGTACTTCCGCATCCCGACGACGAACAGCATCGCCGCGAAGTAGCGCAGTCGGTCCCTCCGGTCGAGGTCCCGGGCCTCGGCCCAGCGATGGCGCGCGAACTGGCCACCCGACCGCAGCAGGCCCCGGGCGTCCCCGTTGCCGCGCGGGATCGCGTGATCGAGCAGACGCAGGTCGTTCTTGTCCGCCGCGATCCGCAGGTATTTCCCGCGCAGCTCCCGCCACGTCGCCCGCGCCGGGTGGCGCACCACCACGTCGTCGGCGTAATGGGGAGGGTAACCGGCGGCCGTGGCCCGTATCCCCCACTCCTTGTCCCCGCTCGAGCACAGGGCCGGGTCGAAGGGCCCGACCGCGTCGAGCAAGGCTCGTGGCACCATCAGGTTGGCCGTCGCCCCGTAGTTCATCCGCTGGACCCGCAGTTCCTGCTGGAAGCCGTGGTTGAGCTCCCACAACTCGACGGCAGTGGGCCGCGCGGGATCGCGCGCGAACAACTGCACGCGCCCGACCACGAACCCCGCGGGGTGCGCCCGCGCGGCTGCCGCCCCCCGCTCGAGCCAGGTCGGCTCCGGGATGCAATCCGCGTCTGTGAACGCGATGATCGAACCCATCGCCTCCTGCAGCCCGCGGTTGCGCGCGGCGTAGCTGCCGGGACGGGGCTCGTGGACGATCCGCGCGGTGCGGTGCCGCGTGACGACCGCGCCGGGGTCGTCCGTGGAGCCGTTGTCGACGACGACGACCTCGTAGGCGCCGGCGAACGTCTGCGCGTCGAGGGCGGCGAGACACTGCCGTAGCCGGTCGGCATCGTTGTAGACCGGCACGATCACACTGACGTCCACGCGCCCCCTTGTTGTCCCCGGGGCCGGCCCGGCACCACCCCTCCAACGGTGCAGAGCAGCAAGTGGGGCGGATGATACGGAGATCCTCGCGTGGTTGACGGGTCACCGCGTCGCCGCGACGGTACGATGATTCTTTCGCGGTAGCGCAGGCCGAGACGCGCGACGGGGGGTCCAGCTCGGTGCCATCCAGCACGCCCAGCTTTCCCGGGAGTGGCTTGCCGCGGTTGCGCGTGCGCTGCCCTCGAGACTACAAGGTGCCGTTCAATATCGACGTCGGGCAGCGGAACGCGACGTTCGTCAAACGTCCGTTCCTCCCGCTGCGGCGAGTGTGGCCTCCCGCGTACGCCTTCGTCCTGGTTCCCGAGCGCGACTACGACCTCGTCCACACCAAGAATCCTGTCCCGCTGCTGACCAATCGCCCGTACATCGTCACGTTCGAGAGCTACATGCCGCGGGTCACCGGCGGGAAGCACGCGCGGTGGCTGGAGTCCTGGTTGCGCGGCAGGCTGCTCGGTGACCAGTGCGTCGCCCTCGTGCCCCAGTCGCGCTACGCCCAGCGCCAGTTCGCCGCGCAGAACCTCGACCACCCCGGCTGGCCTGCTCTCGAGCGAAGACCCCCGTCATCTACCCCGCGGTCACCGCTCGAGCAGACGCGCCGAAGAAGCCGTCGGGCCGGCTGCGGCTGCTTTTCGTCGGGAAGAAGTTCATGCGCAGGGGCGGGCCGGCGCTGCTGCGCGCCCACCAGCGACTGCGGCAACAGGGCCTTCCCGTGGAGACCACCGTGGTGTCCGCGTTGCAGTGGACTCCGGACGACTACGTCGGACCCTCGTCGGAGGACTACGTCCGGAGCGAGACGGAGCGGTTGGCGCAGGAGGGCGTGACGCACCATGCCCGGCTGCCCAACGAGGCCGTGCTGCGGCTGATGGACGAGGCGGACTTCTTCGTGCTCCCCACGCTGCACGACACGTTTGGTTTCGTCACGATCGAGGCGCTGGCCGGGGGCACGCCGGTGATCGGAACGGACACGTGCGCGCTGCCGGAGATCGTGGAGGACAAGAGCTGCGGCTACCTCCTCCCGCTCGAGAACGAACCCCAG
>DATGDX010000198.1:0-4366 GCA_035310665.1 Mycobacteriales bacterium
CATTCCCGATCGCTTCGGGCCTTCGACACGAAACGAAACGAGACGGCCGAGCCCGCCGCGTCGCTACCCCGCCGGCCGCTCGTCGCCCGCGTCGGCCGGCGGCTCCTCCTCGCGACCCGTCGGGCCGCCCTCCGGGCGATCCTCGCCACGGCCCGCCAGCCGGCTCGCCACCGCCCCCGCAGCGGTGGCCCCGATCCCCACGGCCCGCTTCACGATCGGTCGGGCGGTCGTCACCGCCGCGCTCAGGCTCGGGCGCCCCGCGTGCCCGCCTCGCTCGGTGCCGCTGCCGACGACCGGACCCTCGAGGGTGTCCGTAGCGCTTGCCGCCTCGTCGGCCTGCTGCAGGCGCAGGAAGCCCTTGCGCATCGACATGATCCGGTCGGTGACGCGCGGCGCCAGCCCCTGCCCGAGCAGGAGGCCGAACCCGGCGCCGCCGACCACGATCTGGCGCCGCGGATGCTCCGCGGCACGAACGATCACCTTCGCGACGGACTCGGGCGAGTACACCGGCGGCAGCGGCTTGGGCGCACCCTCGAGGTGCGAGCGCGAGTGCTCGAAGAACGGCGTGCCGACGGAGGCCGGCATGATCAGCGTTACCGCGACACCCGCCTGCTCCGCGTCGAGCTCCATCCGCAGCGTGTCGCAGAACCCGCGCAGCGCCATCTTCGACGACGTGTACGGCGCCTGCAGCGGCAGCGCGCGGGCGGACGCCACGGAGCCGATGCAGATCAGCGTGCCGCCGGCGGCCCGCAGGTGCGGCAGCGCGGCGAGGGCGCCGGTGACCTGGCCGAGCCAGTTCGTGCGCATCACCTCGTCGTACTCCTCGAGCGGGATGTCCCACGCGCGGCCGTAGACGCTCGTCGCCGCCCCACCGACCCAGGTGTCGAGCCGTCCGAAGCGGTCGACCGCGGTGGCGGCGACGGTGTGCATGTCGGCCGAGCTCGTGACGTCACCGGGGACAGGGAGGGCCGAGCCCCCGGTGCGCGCGATCTCGTCGACGAGCGTCTGCAGGTCCGCCTCGGAGCGGGCCGTCGCCACGACGACCGCGCCGCTGTCCGCGAACATGCGCGCGGTCGTCCGCCCGATTCCGCTCGACGCTCCGGTGACGACGACGACCTGTTCGCTCAGTCTGCGTGACATGTCCGCCTCACTCGGGTCGTTCCCGGCCACCATCCTCTGGCCCTCTCGCGCCGGTTTGCCCGCTCGACGCACCGCGCCAGCGTGACAAACCGCTGTCTCCGCTCCGGGGTGTTTTTCGGGGAGGTGGGTGTTTTCGGGGAGGTGGGGTTTTTCACCGGAGCGCGGGGCACGAGTGCCGGCCGAGCCGCGGCGTCGGTGGCCTGGGCGACGGGTAGGGCGGCGTGGGCCGCGGGGAGGGTCCCCGTGCCGCGCGTCCTCGGGGGGTCGTTCGCGTGGATCGAGGGAGCCGGCGACGCGAGGGGGTCCGCGCCGACGTCGAGGGCCTGCGCGCGCTCGCGATCCTGGGGGTGGTCCTCTTCCACACCCGCCTCGGCGTGCTCCCCGGCGGGTTCGTCGGCGTCGACGTGTTCTTCGTCCTGTCCGGCTTTTTGATCACGGGGCTGCTGTGGCGTGACCTCGAGCGGACGGGGCGGATCGGGTTCGCCGCGTTCTACGCGCGCCGGGTGCGCCGCCTGCTGCCCGCCGCCGTGCTCGTCCTGGTGGTGACGGTCGTGGCGGCCACACACCTGCTGCCGCCGCTGCGCGCCGGGGCCGTGGTCCGCGACGCGCTCGCGGCGGCGCTCTACGTCGGCAATTACCGGTTCGCGCTCGAGCGCACCGACTACCTGGCGTCCCCGTCGGCCCCCTCCCCCGTCGAGCACTACTGGTCGCTCGGGGTGGAGGAGCAGTTCTACCTGTTCTGGCCCCTGCTGCTGGCGCTCGTCGTCGTGCACCGGCGACGGCTCGGTGCGGCAGCGCCGGCGCGCGGCGTCGCGCTGGCCGTGGTCGGGGTCGTCGCCGGGGTCTCGTTCGCCCTGTCCTGCTGGCTGACCTCCGCGGCGGAGCCGTGGGCGTTCTTCTCGCTGCCGTCGCGAGCATGGGAGCTCGCGCCGGGCGCCCTGGTCGCGCTCGCCCTTCCGTGGCTCACCCGGGTCCCCGCCGGGCCGCGGTCGTCCTCGGGTGGTCCGGGCTGGCCGCAGTCGCGCTCTCGTTCGTCGCGATCCGCCCCGCCGTCCCGTTTCCCGGCCTCGCCGCCGCCGTCCCGGTCGGGGGCACGGTGGCCGTCCTCGTCGCGGGGGTGAAGGCCGGAAGCGCCGGTCCGGTCCGGCTGCTGAGGCTGCCGCCGCTGCAGGTGATCGCGCGCGCGTCGTACTCGTGGTACCTCTGGCACTGGCCCCCGCTCGTTCTGGCCCCCGTGGTGCTCGGCCGCGAGCTGTCCCCGGTGTCGACCCTGGTCGTCTGTGTGGCGACCCTCGTGCTGGCCCAGGTCACCGTCGTGGCCGTCGAGGACCCCGTCCGCTTCTCGCGGCCGTTGACGCTTCGCCCCGCCGCGAGCCTCGCCACCGGTGCCGCGCTGACCAGCGCCGCGGTTGTCACGTCCCTGCTCACGGCCACCCTGGTGCCGCCCGTCGCGGGCCACGGGGTCGCCGCCGCGGCGGTCCAGCTCCCGGCCGCCCGACCCGCCGCCGCGGTGCGCCCGCGCGGCGAGGCGACCGGCGTCTCCCCGCTGCAGGCGCGGGTGTCGTTCGCGGTGGCGCAGGGGGTGGGCATCCGCGCCGTCCCCGCGAACCTCGACCCGAGCCTGACGCGCGCGCCGGCCGACAAGGCGCTCCCGTTTCTCGACGGGTGTCACCTGTCCTTCACCGCGAGCGTGAGCGGGACGTGCTCCTACGGCGACCGGGCTTCGCCGACGCGGGTCGTCCTGTTCGGGGACTCGCACGCCACCCAGTGGTTCCCGGCGCTGGAACGCGCGGCGCAGGCGAGGCACTGGCGGCTGGAGGTGCTCGCCAAGTCGACGTGCCCCCCGGTCCTCGTGCCGATCGTCAGCCCGGTCCTCGGGCGCGGCTACCGGGAATGCGAGCGGTGGCGGGAGTCGGTGCTGGCGCGGGTCGCCGCGGAGCGCCCCGCCCTGGTGGTTCTCGGGACCGCTCGCCACTACGGACCGATGTACCGCTTCGCCGTCTACGGCCCGCAGTGGCTCGGCGGGCTTCGCGACATGGTCGGCCGGCTGCGCACGACCGGCACCCGCGTCGTCGTGCTGGGGCCCACGCCGAAACCGATCGTCAACGTGCCGGAGTGCCTTTCGGAGCACGTCACGGACGCTCGCGCCTGCACCGGTCCCGTCGCCCAGCTGGTGAACCGCGTGGGCATGCGCGGCGAGCGCGCCGCGGTGGAGGCGGCGGGCGGGCGGTACGTCGACGTCACGCCGTGGATCTGCACCTCGACCACCTGTGCAGTGATCGTCGCCAACCTGCTCGTCTAGCGCGACGACAACCACCTCTCGACGACGTACCCCCGGTGGCTGGCACCGCTCGTCGCCGAGACGCTGGCACCGCCGCGGTCCTGATCGCCGTTCGATCGCCGCGCCGTACGACCCCGTCCCGGCGCGAGCGACGCCCGACTCGGGCGGTTACCCGTACCCTCGTCTCGTGTCCGACTGCCTCGTGTGGATCGACTGCGAGATGACCGGGCTCGATCTCGGCCGAGACGCGCTCCTCGAGGTAGCGGTGATCGTCACCGACGCGGAGCTGACGATTCTCGACGACGGGCTCGACGTCGTCATCCGGCCCCCGGCCGAGGCGCTCGCCGGGATCGTCGACGTCGTCCGCGCGATGCACACCGCGTCCGGGCTCCTCGACATCCTTCCCGGGGGGGTGACCCTCGCCGAGGCGGAACAGCACCTGCTCGCATACGTACGCCGCTTCGTCCCCGAGCCGCGGCGGGCCCCGCTGTGCGGGAACTCGATCGCCACCGACCGGAGCTTCCTCGCCCGCGACATGCCTCGGCTCGACGCGCACCTGCACTACCGGATGGTCGACGTGTCGAGCATCAAGGAGCTGGCTCGGCGGTGGTACCCGAGGGTGTACTTCAACAGCCCGGAGAAGAAGGGCGGTCACCGCGCCCTCGCGGACATCACCGAGAGTATCGAGGAGCTGCGGTACTACCGGTCGACGATCTTCGTGCCGCAACCCGGGCCCGACTCCGCGACGGCGAAGGCCATGGCCGCCGGGGTCGCGTCACCGCTGCCGTCCACGATCCCGGGCGACTGAGCCGCGACCGCTCGCTACACTGGGCCGTCGCCACCACCTTCGGGTGCGTGTCGCGGTGGGTGTAGCTCAGTTGGCAGAGCACTGGGTTGTGGTCCCAGGTGTCGTGGGTTCGAGTCCCATCACTCACCCCACTCGTT
>DATGDX010000199.1:0-4998 GCA_035310665.1 Mycobacteriales bacterium
CGCCCGATGAAGCCGACCGACATCTCGCTGCCCGGTGCCGTCCCTCTCGGGGCGCCGAAGCCGGCCCCCGCAGCGGCGCCGCCCGGCGGATCGGCGGCCGGGCCGGGCCGGGGTGCCGCCGTCGTGGACGTGTCCGAGGCGACGTTCCAGACCGAGGTCCTCGACCGCTCCCGCGAGGTCCCCATCGTCATCGACTTCTGGGCCTCCTGGTGCGGGCCGTGCAAGCAGCTCTCGCCCGTCCTGGAACGGCTCGCGACGGAGAGCGGGGGCCGGTGGGTGCTCGCGAAGGTCGACGTGGACGCCAACCCGCAGCTGTCCGCGGCCCTGCGCATCCAGAGCATCCCGACCGTGATGGTCGCCCTCGGAGGGCAGCTCGCCCCCGGTTTCGCCGGCGCGCTGCCCGAGGCGCACCTGCGCCAGTTCCTCGACCAGGTCCTCGAGGCGGCCCAGCAGTTGGGCCTGACCGGCGCGGCGGCGGGCGAGGGGCCGCCGGAGGAGCCGCCGGTGGACCCGGGCATCCTGGCGGCGGAGGAGGCCCTCGACCGGGGCGACTTCGAGGCCGCGACCGAGGCCTACCGGACCGTGCTTGCGGCAAGCCCGGGCGACGAGCTCGCCAAGACCGGGCTCGCCCAGGTCGAGCTCATCCGGCGGACCACGGGCGCGGACGAGCGAGCGGCCCGCCGGGCGGCCGACGAGCGACCCGACGACGTGGACGCCCAGTGCCGGGTGGCCGACCTCGACGTCGTCGCCGGGTCCGTCGACGAGGCGTTCGCGCGTCTCGTCGACCTCGTGCGCCGCACCGGTGGAAGCGACCGGGACCGTGTCCGCACGCACCTGCTCGGGTTGTTCGACGTCATCGGCGGCGACGACCCGCGGGTCCTCAAGGCGCGGCGCGCCCTCGCGAGCGCGCTGTTCTGATCCCGCTCTCTCCCGACCGGGCTCCCACCCGGCGAGGCGGGTGGTCACTCCACGGTGTCGTGCACCAACCAGACCGTGCCGAGCGGCGGCACCCGCAACGTGACGGATGCGGGTTGGCCGTGCCAGCTCTCGTCGACCGCGTCGACCGCTCCCAGGTTGCCCACGCCGCTCCCCGCGTAGATCTCCGAGTCGGTGTTCAGCGCCTCGCGCCAGTAGCCGGCCCGCGGCAACCCGATGTGGTAGTCCTCGTGCGGAACCCCCGAGAAGTTGGAGACGCAGGCGAGCACCGAGCCGTCGGAGCCCCAGCGCAGGAACGAGAACGTGTTGTTCTTCGCGTCGTTCGCGTCGATCCACTGGAACCCGCGCCAGTCGATGTCCTGCGACCACAGCGCCGGTGTCCTGCGGTAGAGGTGGTTGAGGTCGCGGACCAGCTGCTGAAGACCGCGGTGGTCGGGGATTTCCAGCAACCACCAGTCGAGACTGCGGCCCTCGGACCGCTCGGACTCCTGGCCGAACTCGCAGCCCATGAACAGCAGTTGCTTGCCCGGGTGCGCCCACATGTAGGCGAGCAGCGCCCGCACGTTCGCGAGCTGCTGCCAGCGGTCGCCGGGCATCTTGCGCAGCAGCGAGCCCTTGCCGTGCACCACCTCGTCGTGGCTGATCGGCAGAATGAAGTTCTCGGAGTAGGCGTACATCATCGAGAACGTCATCTGGTGGTGGTGGTACTGCCGGTAGACCGGCTCCTTGCCGACGTAGGCCAGCGTGTCGTGCATCCACCCCATGTTCCACTTGAAGCCGAACCCGAGACCGCCGAGGTGGGTGGGCCGGGACACCGCCGGCCAGGAGGTCGATTCCTCGGCGACCGTGATGACGCCGGGGTTGCGCTTGTAGAGCGTTGCGTTCATTTCCTGCAGGAACGAGACCGCGTCGAGGTTCTCCCGCCCGCCGTACTGGTTCGGTGTCCACGCGCCGTGCGGGCGCGAGTAGTCGAGGTAGAGCATCGACGCGACGGCGTCCACGCGCAGCCCGTCGATGTGCAACTCCTCGACCCAGTAGAGCGCGTTCGCGACGAGGAAGTTGCGCACCTCCTTGCGCCCGTAGTCGAAGACGAACGTCCCCCAGTCGGGGTGCTCGCCCCGGCGCGGGTCGGCGTGCTCGTAGAGCGCGGTGCCGTCGAAGCGGGCCAGCGCCCACTCGTCCCTGGGGAAGTGCGCGGGAACCCAGTCGACGAGGACGCCGACGCCCGCCTGGTGGAGCCGATCCACCAGGTAGCGGAACTCGTCGGGGGACCCGAACCGCGAGGTCGGCGCGAAGTAGGACGAGATCTGGTAGCCCCACGACCCGCCGAACGGGTGTTCCGCGACCGGGAGGAACTCGACGTGCGTGTACCCGAGGTCGGTGACGTAGGCGACGAGGTCCTCGGCGAGCTCGCGGTAGCCGAGCCCCTGCTTCCACGAGCCGAGGTGCACCTCGTAGATGCTCACCGGCGTCGACAGCCAGTTCGTGTGGGTCCGGCGGCCGAGCCACTCCGCGTCGTTCCACTCGTGCCGCGGCGTGAACACGACGGACGCGGTGGCCGGTGGCTCCTCGGTCGCGAACGCCATGGGATCTGCCTTGGCCCGCCAGACGCCGTCCGCCCCGAGCACGGCGAACTTGTACTTGGTCCCGTCGCCGATCCCCGGGACGAACAGCTCCCAGACGCCCGTCCCGCCCATCGAGCGCATCGGGTGCGCGGCCCCGTCCCAGGCGTTGAAGTCGCCGATGACCCGAACACCCTGGGCGCTAGGTGCCCACACCGCGAACGATGTCCCCATGATCGTCTCGGTCGGGGCGTCGAACGACCGGACGTGCGCCCCGAGCGCGCGCCAGAGTTGTTCGTGCCGCCCCTCACCGATGAGGTGCAGGTCGATCTCCCCGATTGTCGGCAGGTGCCGGTAGGGGTCGTCGATCACGTGCGGGAACCCGTCCGCGTAGACGACCTCGAGCCGGTAGTCCGGGACCGCCTCGAACGGCAGGACGCCGGCGAACACGCCGCGGTAGACGAGGGGGAGCGGGTAGCGCTCGCCCCCGACGAGGACGGTGACCGAGCGCGCGCTCGGGTGCAGCGCGCGCACCATCACCCCGCCCGCGGCGAGGTGCGCGCCGAGGATCGCGTGCGGGTTGAAGTGCCAGCCGTCGACGAGCCGGTCCAGCTCCTGCCGGGTCACCGTTCCCGACAGGGGTTCCGTCGGGGACGGCTCGGCGGAGGTCCGCGGCGAGGCGGTCGGGTGGGTGGCCACCCTTTCGGTGCGCTCGGTCACCGGTCGGTCCGTCACCGGTCGGTCCTTTCGGCGGTGGGCAGCTCCCGGGTCGTGTCCCGGGTCGCGGCGACGAGTCGCTGCAGGGAGCGCAGGGGGATCGACAGCCACGAGGGACGGTTACGGGCCTCGTAGACGGCCTCGTAGATCGCCTTGTCGAGCTCGTACGCGCGGAGCAGCACCAACTGGTCACGAGGGTCGTGCCCGGACGCCTGGGCGTAGCCCTCGCAGAACGCCCCCTTGTTGCGCTCCGCCCACTCGACCGCGCGGTATTCCAGGTGCGGTTCGCGCGCATGGTCGGAGAGCAGGTGCCGGGCCGCGTAGTCGAACGACCGGAGCATGCCGGCGACGTCCTTCAGCGGGCTGGCGAGCGCCCGGCGCTCGCGCAGCGGGCGGGCGGGCTCGCCCTCGAAGTCGAGCAGGACCCAGCCCGATTCCGTCCGCAGCACCTGCCCCAGGTGGTAGTCGCCGTGGATGCGTTGCACCTGCACCGGGCCGCTCACCGTGGCGGCCGCGTCGTACGCCGTCCGGATCGCCGCTGCGCAGTCGGCCAGCTCGTCGACGACGAGGCACGCCTCGTCGAGCCGCTCGCGCATGCCGTCGGCCATGGCGCGCAGCTCGGCGGGCCCCGTCGTCGCGGTGCCGAGCGTGACCGCCAGGTCGGCGTGCACCTCGGCGGTCGCGACGCCGAGGCGTTCGGCCTCGCCCGCGAAGTCGCCGCCCACCTCGTCCGCGTGCAGGTCACCTTCGGCGTAAAGGTCGCGCACGCTCGCCAGCGCCAGGGCCCAGCCCTCGCTCGCCGTGCGCAGGAACGCCTGGCACAGCCCGAGACTCCCGCTCAGGCTGTCCCCGTCGGGCCCCGGCCAGCTGCCGTCGACCCAGGCGTACGGCGCCGCGATGTGCTTGCTCCCGGCGAGCGCGAGCGCACGGTGCACCTCGACGTCCGGGTTCTCACCCGCGACCAGCCGCCGGTAGATCTTGAAGATGAGATCCTCGCCGAACACCATCGAGCTGTTGCTCTGCTCGACGCCCAGGCTGCGGCTCACCAGCGTGGTGTCGATGGTCACCTCGGGGGCGGTGCGGTGGAAATGCACCGGCCCCACGACCGAGTCCGCCGCGGCGTGCCGCAGCCACGCCTGGGTGACCTCCCTGTCCTGCACGCCGTCGTAGACCCAGGTGTCCTCCACCGCCGCGACGAGACCGTGGACGAGCGCCTCGACCGCCTCGCCGGCGATCGAGAGCGGGACCTGGTAGTGCTCCAGCCCCGCGTCGGCGTAGTGGACCGCGGCGGCGCACAGCACGAGCCTGCGCGGCTGCTCCGCGAGCACCGCCAGCTCGGCGACCTCGACGCGCTCGATCTCGCGTCCCTTGCCGGCGAACCAGCGCTGCTGCGGCATCCAGGCCCGCAGGGCGTCGGACAGCGTCATCGGACCTCCCCGGGCCAGCTCGACATCAGGCCTCCTCGGAATCGGTCAGCAGGAACCAGAAGAATCCGTGGCCGGGCAGGGACAGCAGGTAGGGGAGCTCGCCGATCCTCGGGAAGCGCACACCGCCGGTCAGCTCGATCGGCACCTTGCCCTCGAAGCGCCGCAGGTCCAGCTCCACCGGCTGCGGGAAGCGCGACAGGTTGTTGACGCAGAGAACCCGGTCGTCGCCGAACTCGCGGACGAACGCGAGGATGCTCGGGTTCGACGCGCCGAGCTCGGAGTAGGTGCCCAGGCCGAAGGTCGGGTGCGGCTTGCGCACCCGGATCAGGTTGCGCGTCCAGTGCAGCAGCGACGTG
>DATGDX010000200.1:0-17602 GCA_035310665.1 Mycobacteriales bacterium
GTGGACCGACGCATCTACGGGCTGGAGAACGAGTACGGCGTGACGTGCACGTTCCGTGGCCAGCGTCGGCTGTCCCCGGACGAGGTCGCCCGCTACCTGTTCCGCCGGGTGGTGTCCTGGGGGCGCAGCAGCAACGTCTTCCTGCGCAACGGCGCGCGGCTCTACCTCGACGTCGGGTCGCACCCGGAGTACGCGACGCCGGAGTGCGACGACCTCGTCGACCTCGTCACCCACGACAAGGCGGGGGAGCGCATCCTCGAGGGGCTGCTCGTCGACGCCGAACGCCGGCTGCGCGAGGAGGGGATCGCCGGCGACATCTACCTGTTCAAGAACAACACCGACTCGGCGGGGAACTCCTACGGCTGCCACGAGAACTACCTGGTGGCGCGGCACGGGGAGTTCTCCCGGCTGGCCGACGTGCTGATCCCGTTCCTGGTCACCCGGCAGCTGATGTGCGGGGCCGGCAAGGTGCTCCAGACGCCCAGAGGGGCCGTCTTCTGCGTCTCGCAGCGAGCCGAGCACATCTGGGAAGGCGTCTCGTCGGCCACGACACGGTCCCGCCCGATCATCAACACCCGCGACGAGCCGCACGCGGACGCGGAGCGCTTCCGCCGGCTCCACGTGATCGTCGGCGACTCGAACATGAACGAGTGCACCGCGCTGCTCAAGGTGGGCACCACGGACATCGTGCTGCGGATGGTCGAGGCGGGCATCGTCCTTCGCGACCTCACGCTGGAGAACCCGATCCGGGCGATCCGGGAGGTGTCCCACGACATCACCGGTCGTCGGCGGGTCCGGCTCGCGAACGGGCGCGAGGCGAGCGCGCTGGACATCCAGACGGAGTACCTCGACAAGGCGCGCGACTTCGTGGACCGCCGCGGCGGCGACGCGGTCACGCTGCGGGTGCTCGACCTGTGGGAGCGCGCGCTGCGGGCGGTGCAGACCGGGCAGCTCGACATCGTCGCCCGCGAGGTCGACTGGGTCACCAAGCTGCAGATGATCGAACGGTACCGCGCCCGGCACCGGCTCCCGCTGTCCTCCCCGCGGGTGGCCCAGCTCGACCTGGCCTACCACGACGTGCACCGCGGGCGGGGCCTGTACTACCTGCTCGAGCGCAACCGGACCGTGGAGCGGGTGACCCGCGACATCGCGGTGTTCGAGGCGAAGTCGTGCCCGCCGCAGACGACCCGGGCGCGGCTGCGCGGGGAGTTCATCCGACGCGCGCAGGAGAAGCGCCGCGACTTCACCGTCGACTGGGTGCACCTCAAGCTCAACGACCAGGCGCAGCGCACGGTGCTGTGCAAGGACCCGTTCCGCGCCGTCGACGAGCGCGTCGAGAAGCTGATCGCGAGCATGTGACGCTACCCCCCGGCGAGCCGGTGCGCGGCGTGGCGCCCCGCAACCGCCGCGGTGAGGAAGTAGGACAAGTCCTCGTCCAGACCCCGGCCCATCGTGGACAGCGGCACCGGGACGGCGCGCAGCGCGGCCTCCAGCCCGTCGACGGGCACCTCGACGACTCGGTGCCTCTCCTCCAGCGCCTCGAGGTCCAGGGGGAGGCCGGCGGGCACGGGGACGTCGGCGGGCGCCAGCGCTACGCGCCCGTACGCCGTGCGCGAGTGGTGGGACATTCCCCGGTGACGCTCCCGCGGGTCCGCCTCCGACACGCGCAGCGCGGCGACGGGCCGGCCACCCAGCACCGCCGCGGCGTTGACCGCTTCTCCCGCGGCGACCCCGGAGAATCCCCACCGCGTCCCGGTGCCGAGGTTCCCCGGCCCCTGCGCGACGACGGCCACCTCGGCCCCGAGGACGTGGCGCGCGGCGAGCAGCCCGGAGTGGACGGTGACCGCCTCCAGGTCCCCGCCGAAGGCCTGCCCGGCGGTCACCGAGCCGACCAGCCAGCCCGCCTCCCGCAGCCCCGCGACGGTCCGGGAGAACCACAGCGGCAGCGCGCCGCCGTCGGTCATGACGTAGACCACGCGGGTGGCGGGGCGCTCGGCGTACAGGCCGGCGAGCACGGCCGGCAGCGCGGAGTGCAGGTCGGCCACGACCACCGGCATCCCGTCCAGGCAGTCCGCGTCGCGGAGCGCATCGTGGTGCGGCGACGCCGGCTCGTCGACGCCGAGGACGGTCGCCTGCAGCGGGGTGTAGCGGGCCTTGACGAGGTGCCCCGGCCCGTCGGGGTCGCGGGGCAGCCGGCCGGGCACCGCGACGACGAGCGCGAACCCCCCGGTTCCCAGGCCCAGCTCGTACGCCCCGGCGTTGAGCAGCACGGCGTCGCCCTCGTGCGGGCGGCCGACGAGCGCCGGGTAGGCGAGGGCCGGCACCTCGGTCTCACCCACCCGCACGGCCAGGTCGACGGCGCCGGGCCACTCGCGGCGCACCGCCAGCACCACGCCCTCCCGCCAGCGGATCACGCGGGCGAGGCTACCGCCGGGCCCGCGGGTGTGCCCGGCGTACGGCGTGGGCAGAGGGGGCGCATGGCGGTGCGCAGCATCTTCGTCCCGACACCTCCCGCGGCGGTCTGGGACGTCTTCGCGGACGGGCAGCGGTACGACACCTGGGTCGTCGGCGCCGCGAACGTTCGCAGCGTCGAGCCCGCCTGGCCTCAGCCCGGCTCGCGAATCCACCACACCGTCGGGGTGTGGCCGTTCCACATCAAGGACACGACCAGCGTCGTGGCCGCCGAGAAGGACCGGAAATTCGTCCTGCGCGCCCGCGCCTGGCCGGCCGGGGAAGCCGAGGTCACCTTCGCGCTGACCCCCCAGGCCGGCGGCACGCTGGTCACGATGACCGAGGGACCCGTCGCGGGCCCCGGCCGGTCGCTGCACAACCCGTTGTCCGAGATCCTCCTGCACGTGCGCAACGCGGAGACGCTGCGCCGGCTGCGCAAGCGGGCCACGGAGCGGGCCCGGACCGGGTCGGGCCAGGCCGGCCAGACGGGCTAGCCGCGCTAGACGGGGCTAACCGGGCTCGGCCGCGTCGGCGCGACCGTAGACGAGCCGATGCGCGGCGCGGATCGCCGCGCCCGCCACTGGCCCCGCCCACCCCGCGTGCAGCAGCGCGGCGCGCGCGGCGTTCGCCCCGGATGCCCCGTGCACCCCGCCGCCCGGGTGGGCGGACGCGCCGGCGAGGTACAGCCGGTCCACCGGGGTCTCCGGACGGCCCAGTCCGGGCACCGGGCGGAACACGAGTTGTTGGTGCAGCGCGGCCGTGCCCGCGTTGATCGCGCCGCGGACGAGGTTACGGTCGCGGTCCTGCATCCCGGTGGGGGTCAGCACGTGGCGACCGGTGATGAGCGCGCGGAACCCGGGCGCGTGGCGTTCCAGCTCGTCCTCGATCCGGTCGACCATCGCGGCGACGTCGTCGCCGTCCCAGCTCCCCTTGATCACGTTGCGGTCGTCGCCCCGCACCTCCTGCGGGACGTGGGTGTACGCCCACACCGACTCGGTCCCGACGGGCGAGCGGGTGGCGTCCGAGGTCGTCATCTGCCCGACGACGAGGAAGGGCCGGGCGGGCACCCGGCGCCGGGTGAGCGCGTCGGCGTACGCCGTCAGCTCGTCGAGCTCGCCGCCGACGTGGACGGTCCCGGCCCGTCCGGCGTCCGCGCACCGCCACGGGATCCGCCCGGACAGCGCCCAGTCGACCTTGACCGTCGAGTTGTCCCACTGGAACCGGGCGAGGTCCGCGACGAGCCGCGCCGGCAGGTGCTCGCGCCCGACGAGGTCCAGGAACAGCTGCGGCGCGGCGACGTCGGCGAGGACCCCGTGCCGCGCTCGCACGACGCTGCCGTCGCGGGTCCGGACCCCCGCGGCGCGCCCGCCATGCACCAGGACCTCGGTCACCTCGGCGTTCACCCGCAACTCGCCGCCGCGCGCCTTGAGCCGGGCGACCAGCGCCTCGACGAGCGCCCCCGCGCCGCCGACCGGCACCGGGAAGCCGACCTGCTGGCCGAGCATCGCCAGCAGCCAGCCGAACACCGCGCTGCCCGCACCCTCCGGCGGCAGGTCGGTGTGCAGCGCGTTCCCGGCGAGCAGCAGCGCGGCGCCCTCGCCGCGGAACTCCTCCTCGGCGTACCGGCGCACCGGCTGGACCGCGAACCGGGCGAAGCGCAGCCCGCCGGCGACCCCCAGGGTGCGCGCCAGGCCGACGCCGTCGCGCACCGGCGGGAACGGGCGGAACAGCGCCGCGACGAACCGAGGGGCGAGCCGCTCCCACCCGGCGTACACCCGCCGCCACGTGTCGCCGTCCCCGGGGGCGAACGCGTCCAGTGACGCGGCGGTCTCGTCGAGGTCACGGGAGAGCACCGCGCAGCGGCCGTCCGGGAACGGGTGGGCGAGCACGAGCGGCGCGTGCGACCAGCGCAGGCCGTACGACGCGAGGTCCAGCCGCTGCAGGACCGGGGAGGCGGCGCCCAGCGGGTAGAACGCGCTGAACAGGTCGCTGACGAACCCGGGGGAGGTGAGCCCCTCGACGCTGCGCACCGCGCCGCCCGGCTCCCCGGCCGCCTCCAGGACGACGACGTGCCAGCCCGCGTCGGCGAGCAGGTTCGCCGCGACGAGCCCGTTGCAGCCGGCGCCGACGACGACCCCGTCCACCGTCTCAGGAATCCGCACGGCGATCCCCTCCCCGCGCGGGTCCCCGGTGACACCCGTCGGCGTGCGTTACCGTCACCGCGGCGTCGCGGCTCCCGCGTCGGGGCCGCGGCCATGGGGGCGGCGCCCGTCCGGGGCCGGGCAGGCGACGGGGGAGGGGCGAGGGATGTCGGCGCGCAAGGCGGAGCGGCTGCTCAACCTCGTGATCTGCCTGCTCGCGACCCGCCGGTTCCTGACCGTCGACCAGATCCGGGAGGCGGTCCCCGACTACGCGGCGGCGGACAGCGGGCCCGCGTTCCGCCGCATGTTCGAACGGGACAAGGAGGACCTGCGCGAGCTCGGCATCCCGCTCGAGACGGGAACCATGTCCGCGTTCGACGACGAGGTGGGTTACCGCGTCCCCCGGGAGCGCTACGCCCTGCCGGAGATCTCCCTCGCCGCGGACGAGGCCGCGGTGGTCGGCCTCGCGACCCAGCTGTGGCGGATGCCGGCGCTCGCGGCCCCGGCCCGCGCGGCGCTGCTCAAGCTGCGCGCCGCCGGCGTGGAGACCGAGGAGGACGCGTTGCCGCCCGGTCTCGAACCCCGCGTCGACGGGTCGGCGCCGGCGTTCGCCGCCCTGTGGGAAGGGGTCCGCGACGCCCGACCGGTGAGCTTCGACTACCGCCGCGCCGGCGCGGCGTCGCCCATGCCCCGCACAGTGGAGCCGTGGGGGATCGTGTCGTGGCACGGGCGGTGGTACGTCGTCGGCCGCGACCTCGACCGTGACGCCGCGCGGGTGTTCCGCATCGACCGGATCGCCGGCGAGGTCCGCGCCGCCGGGCCCGCGGGAACGGTCGCGGTGCCCCACGGGGTGGACCTGCGGGCGCAGGTGGCCGCGTTCGCCGCCGAGGAGCCGACGGGCACGGCGCTCGTGCGGGTGCGGGCCGGGCGCGCGCACGAGCTGCGCCGCGAGGCGGTCTCGGTGCGTCCCGACCGCGGTGGCTGGGACCTGCTGGAGGTCGGGTTCGCCGACCCGGAGCGGTTCGCCGACCGCGTGGTCTGGTACGGCGCGGACGTCGTGGTGCTCGAACCACCGCCGGCGCGGGCGGCCGTCGTCGACCGCCTCCGGGCGGCCCTGGCCGCCTCCGGCGCGGGTCGCGGGCTGCCGTCGTGAGCGGGGCCACGGCGCGGCTGCCCCGGCTGCTCGCCCTCGTGCCGTACCTGCTGCACCATCCCGGCGCCGAGGTGGGCCACGTCGCCCGGCTGTTCGGCGTGTCCGAGCGACAGCTGCTCGCCGACCTGACCCTCGTGTGGATGTGCGGGCTCCCCGGGCACACCCCCGGCGACCTGATCGAGGTCAGCGTCGAGGGGGGCCGGATCACGCTCGCGAACGCGGACACGATCGCCCGTCCGCTGCGGCTGACCCCCGACGAGGCGCTGGCGCTGCTGGTCGCCCTGCGTACCCTCGCCGACCTGCCCGGGATGACCGAGCGGGACGCGGTCGACCGGGCGCTCGCGAAGCTGGAGCGGGCCGCGGGCGACGCGGCCGCCGCCGTCCAGCGGGTCCGCGTCGCGCTGGAGGCGGACGAGGAGCCCGTCGTCGCGACGGTGCGCGACGCGCTCGCGGCGGGGCGCCGGCTGCACCTGCGCTACTACGTGCCCGGCCGGGACGAGGTCACCGAGCGGGATGTCGACCCCCTGCGGCTGCTCGTCGTCGACGGGCGCTCCTACCTCGAGGCCTGGTGCCGCCGGGTCGACGCCGTCCGGCTGTTCCGGCTGGACCGGGTGCTCGCCGTCGACGCGCTCGAGACGGCGGCCGCGCCCCCGCCCGCCGCCACCGTCCGCGACCTCGACGCCGGCCTCTACGCGCCCGCTCCCGAGGACATCCGCGTCCGCCTCGCCCTCGCCCCGGCCGCCCGGTGGGTCGCGGAGCACTACCCGTGCGAGGAGGTCACCGAGGCGCCGGACGGGGGGCTCGTGGTCGTCCTGCCGGTCGGAGACCCCGGGTGGGTGCGCCGGCTCGCGCTGCGCCTCGGCGGCGCCGCCCGGGTCCTCGAACCGCCCGGGCTCGCGAGCGCGGTGGCGGCGGACGCCGCCGCGGCGCTCGCGGCCTACGGGGACGCCGCCGCGGCGCTCGCGGCCTTAGAGGACGCCGCCGGCGCCGTCGATGTCCCCCCGTCCGCGTCCTCGTCTCCGCCCGCCCCTGACCGTCCCTGACCAGGCGGGGCTAGTCCCAATGAAGGACCGCGAACCAGCACAGACACGCGGTCAAGAACCGGGGGGTGCCGGCCGAACGTTCCGACATCCCCCCGACAGCAGGGACGGCGGAAGGACCGGCGATGACGACCATCAAGGCCTCGTGCCCCGTCTGTGGCGAGGTCGAGCTGACCGCCGACATGAGCCTCATGGTCTGCACGTCGGCACCGTTGTCCTACTACGCCTTCCGGTGCCCGGTGTGCCGTGACGAGGTGCGCAAGCCGGCGGACGACCACATCATCTCGCTGCTCATGTCCGGCGGGGTGCGGGCGTCGGTCTGGGAGGCGCCGCAGGAGGTGCTCGAACCGCGCAGCGGCGCGGCGCTGACCTACGACGACCTGCTCGACTTCGCGCTGCAGCTCGCCGGGCACGACTACCTGGCCGCGCGCGCCGGAGCGAGCAGCCGGCGCTGACGTCGCCGCCGCGGGATCCCTGGGCATTCGCGGGCCCCGCCCGACCGGCCGGGCGGCACCCATTCGGGTGATTCCGGCGTACGATCCGAGCGACACCGGCGCCGACCCAAGGGACTTCAGATGCCGGACCTTGGACCGCTCGAGATAGCGATCATTGCCCTGGTGATCATTGTGTTGTTCGGCTCCCGGAAGCTGCCGGACGCGGCCCGTTCCCTCGGGCGCTCGCTGCGGATCTTCAAGGCGGAGACGCGCGGGCTGCGGGAGGACGGGCAGAACGAACCGGCCCGCTCCCCCGACGGCCCGGTGCTGCCCGTCGAGCCGCGGCGGGACACCCGCGAGGGCTGAGCCGGCGGGTGGCCGTCCGGCGGGAGCGGGTTCGCCCTCGCGCACGATCGGGTCGCGACCCCGAGGGTCGGATGCCGCTCGTCGAGCACCTGCGCGAGCTGCGGTCGCGGCTGCTCAAGGCGCTGCTCGCGCTGGTGCTCGCGACCGCCGTCGCGTTCGTGTTCTTCGACCCGGTCTTCGACGTGCTCAAGCGGCCCTACTGCCGGCTCCCCGTCGCCCACCAGCTCGGCGATCGGTGCACCCTCGTCGTGACCGGGATCCTCGACGCGTTCTTCCTGCGCCTGAAGGTCTCTCTGATCGTCGGCACGATCCTGTCGTCGCCGGTGTGGCTCTACCAGCTGTGGTCGTTCGTCACGCCGGGGCTGCACCGCCACGAACGCCGCTGGTCGTTGACGTTCCTGGCCACCGCCGTCCCGTTGTTCCTGGCCGGCAGCGCCGTGGCGTACCTGACGCTGGACCGCGGCCTGGCGCTGCTGCTCGGGTTCACCCCCGAGGGCGTGACCAACCTCATCCGGGTCAACGACTACCTGTCGTACGTCACGCTGATGCTGCTGGTGTTCGGCGCCTCGTTCGAGCTGCCGCTGCTGATCGTCCTGCTCAACCTGGCCGGCGTGGTCAGCGCGGCGCGGCTGCGCGCGTCCTGGCGCGGCGTCGTCTTCGGCATCGTCGTGTTCGCCGCCGTGGCGACCCCGAGCCAGGACCCGTTCACGATGCTGGCGTTGGCCACGCCGATGACCGCCCTGTTCGGGGCCGCGCTGCTCGTCGCCGCCGCCAACGACCGGCGCCGCGCGCGGCGCGGCGCCGCCTCGCCGTACGCCGCGCTCGGCGACGACGAGACCTCGCCGCTCGACCCGGCGCCGTCCCCGCTCGACGAGCGTGCGGACGCGACCGGGTTCACGGGGTGACCGCGGGCTTCACGGGGTGACCGCGAGCGCCGCCAGCACCTCGGCCGCGCGCGGCCTGTCACCGGTCACCACGACCGCTCCCGGGTCCGCGTCCGCGCGCCCGCAGGCCAGCGCCAGCCCGTTGGACCAGTCGGTGGTCAGCGTCGCGACCGGCGCCGCCGCCTCGTCCGGCACCACCGCCCCGTGGTCACCGAACCGCAGCGCGACCGACGGACCGGTCAGCGACCGGGCGAGCGCCTCCCGGATCACTCTCCAGGACACGTCCGCGGCGGCGCCCGCCAGGTGACCGGGCCGGTGGACCGCCCGTCGGATGTCCTGCTCGTGCGCGTAGCAGTCGAACGTGCGCAGCCGCAGCAGCGTGCGGGCCGGCACCTGCTTGCCGAACGGGCTGGGCACCCGCCGCTCCGGGTCGGGCGGCCAGGCGCGAAGCTCGGCCAACCGGGCCGCCGTGACGTCGCCGAGCTCAGCCAGCACCTCGGCCCGCGTCCGCCGGCGCCGCCTGTCGACCCCGGCCTCCATGAAGCGGCTGAACTCGGAGCGCACATGCGGCAGATCGGTGGGCAGCTCGTGCGCCGGCTCGGGGCGGCCGAGCAGGAACGCCTCGAGCGCCGCCACGTGCGCGACCAGGTCACCGACCGTCCACCCCGGGCAGCCGGTCGGCCGGGACCACTCCTCGTCGGTCAGCCCTCCGGCCAGCGCTCCCAGCGAGGACCACGTCGCGGCGAGCGCGTCGACGTACTCCGACACGTCCACCGGCACAAACTAGCCTGGGGTCATGTCCTCGCCCGCCGAGCGGTACGCCGCGTACCGGCGGCGGCAGGCGGAGCTCCCGCGGGAACTGCGCGCCTTCGCCGCCCGCTACCCGTTCCCGCTCGACCCGTTCCAGGTCGAGGCGTGCCAGGCGCTCGAGGCGGGCAACGGCGTCCTCGTCGCGGCGCCCACCGGCGCCGGCAAGACGGTGGTCGGCGAGTTCGCGGTCCACCTCGCGCTCGCCATGGGCCAGAAGTGCTTCTACACCACCCCGATCAAGGCGCTGTCCAACCAGAAGTACGGCGACCTGGTCGACCGCTACGGTGAGACGACCGTCGGCCTGCTCACCGGCGACAACACGATCAACGGCGAGGCGCCGGTCGTGGTCATGACGACCGAGGTGCTGCGCAACATGCTCTACGCGGGGTCGGGGACGCTGCGCGGCCTGGGCTACGTGGTGATGGACGAGGTGCACTACCTCGCCGACCGGTTCCGCGGCGCGGTGTGGGAAGAGGTCATCATCCACCTTCCGGACTCGGTGCGGCTGGTCTCCCTGTCCGCGACCGTGTCGAACGCGGAGGAGTTCGCCGACTGGTTGATCACGGTCCGCGGGCACACGAAGGTGGTCGTCGAGGAGCACCGCCCGGTGCCGCTGTGGCAGCACGTGCTGGTCGGCGGGCGGCTCTACGACCTGTTCGTCGAGGAGGCCGACCGCCGGCAGGTCAACCTGGAGCTGCTGCGGCTCGCGCGCGACGAGTCCCGCTTCGAGCGGACCGGCGAGCGGCGCCCGGAGCGGCGGGCTCGGCGCCCGCGGCGCATCTGGCCCCCGAGCCGCCCGGAGGTCATCGAGCGCCTCGACGCCGCGGGCCTGCTCCCCGCGATCGTGTTCATCTTCAGCCGCCAGGGCTGCGACGTCGCCGTCGAGCAGTGCCTGTACGCGGGGCTGCGGCTGAACACGGCGCCGGAGGCGGCGCGGGTTCGCGCGATCGTCGGGGAGCGCACGGCGACCCTGCCGGACGAGGACCTGGCGGTGCTGGGGTACGCCGAGTTCCTCGAGGGCCTGTGCCGCGGCATCGCCGCGCACCACGCTGGGATGCTGCCGACCTTCAAGGAGGTCGTCGAGGAGCTGTTCGCCGCCGGGCTGGTGAAGGCTGTCTTCGCCACCGAGACGCTCGCGCTCGGGATCAACATGCCGGCCCGCAGCGTCGTGCTCGAGAAGCTGACCAAGTGGAACGGGGAGGCGCACACCGACGTCACGCCCGGGGAGTACACGCAGCTGACGGGCCGCGCCGGACGGCGCGGCATCGACGTCGAGGGGCACGCAGTCGTGCTCTGGCAGCCCGGCCTGGACCCGCTCGCGCTCGCCGGCCTCGCCTCCACCCGCACCTATCCGCTGCGCTCGAGCTTCCGCCCCTCGTACAACATGGCGGTCAACCTGGTCGGCCAGTTCGGCGGCGAGCGCGCCCGCACGCTGCTGGAGTCCTCGTTCGCCCAGTTCCAGGCCGACCGCGCGGTCGTCGACCTGGCCCGCCAGCTCAAGCGCAACGAGGAGGCGCTGGAGGGCTACCGCGAGGCGCTGCGGTGCCACCTCGGCGATTTCGAGCAGTACGCCGCGCTGCGCCGGGCGCTGTCCGACCGCGAGGCGGCGCTCGCGCGCGAGACGGCGGCGAGCCGCAAGGCCGCGGCCGCGGAGTCGTTGGAGCGGCTGCGGCCGGGCGACGTCATCCGGGTGCCCGCCGGCCGGCGGGCCGGGCTCGCCGTCGTCCTGGACCCGGGCGTCGCCGCCGGACCGGAGGGAGCGCGCCCGGTCGTGCTCACCGCGGACCGCCAGGTCAAGCGGCTGTCCGTCGTGGACTTCCCGGTGCCGGTCGAGGCGGTGGAGCGGGTCCGCATCCCCCGCGCGTTCAACCCCCGGTCGCCCGCGCACCGCCGCGACCTCGCCTCCTCGCTGCGCAACGCCGACGTGGCGGACGACGCGGGACGCCGCCGCCGGCAACCGTCCGCGGCGGCCGACGACCAGGAGGTGGCCCGGCTGCGCGCAGCGCTGCGCGCCCACCCCTGCCACGGGTGCGCGGACCGCGAGGAGCACGCGCGGTGGGCGGAGCGGTTCTGGCGGCTGCGGCGGGAGACCGACGCGCTCGAGCGGCGGGTGAACAACCGCACGAACACGATCGCGCGCACGTTCGACCGGGTGTGCCGGCTGCTCGAGTCGCTGGGCTACCTGGCCGGCGACGAGGTGCTCCCGCCCGGCCGGCAGCTGGCCCGGCTCTACACCGAGCTGGACCTGCTCGCCGCCGAGTCCCTGCGCGCCGGGCTGTGGGACGGGTTGAGCCCGGCGGAGCTGGCCGCGTGCGTGTCCGCGCTGGTCTACGAGGCCCGCCAGCCCGACGACCCGGAGACCACGCCGAAACTGCCGCCGGGACGCACGCGGGAGGCGCTGGCCGCGATGGTGCGGCTGTGGGGGGACCTCGACGCGCTCGAGAAGGAACACGGCCTGTCGTTCCTGCGCGAGCCCGACCTCGGGTTCGCGTGGGCGGCGTGGCGGTGGGCGTCGGGGCACCGGCTGGAGGCGGTGCTCGCCGACTGCGGCCTGCCGCCCGGCGACTTCGTCCGCTGGACCAAGCAGCTGCTGGACCTGCTCGGGCAGCTCGCCGACGCCGCGCCGGACGGCGGCCCGCTGCGCGGAACCGCGCGCGCCGCCGGGGACGCGCTCAAACGAGGGGTCGTCGCGTACTCGTCCGTCGGGTGAGCCCGCTCCCGGCGCCGCCGGCGGGTGCGCACCGTCCGGTCACGCGCGCCCGGTCACCGGCGGCGGCACGGCATCCGACTGCGGGGCCTCGACGCGGAACCACACCCGCTTGCCCTGCCGCATCGGTTCGGCCCCCCAGCTCGCCGCCAGCGCGTCGACGAGGTGCAGCCCCCGGCCGGACTCCGCGTCCGAGTCCACGATCCGCGGGATGGGCAGCCGGTCGTCGGCGTCGAGCACCTCGACCTCGACCCCGCCGGCGGTGCGGTGCAGCCGCAGCTCCGCGCCGCTGCGGGCGTGCCGCAGCGCGTTCGTCACGACCTCGCTGACGAGCAGGGTTACGGTCTCGATGAGCTCCCGCAGCCGCCAGCGCTGCAGCGTGTCCGCGGCGAACTCCCGCGCCGAGCGAACGACCGCGGTGTCACCGGGCAGGGCCAGCCGGGCCAGGGAGTCCGGGGCGGGCTGGCGGCCCAGCCCGGTGAGCCGCACCGCGAGCAGCGCGACGTCGTCGTGGTGCGCCCGGGTGCGCCCCATCCGCGTGAGCACGCCGTCGACGAGGCGCTCGGGGTGCTCGTCGACCTCCCGCAACGCGGCGCACAGGCCGCGCACGCGCGCGTCGACGTCGACACCGCGCTCCTCCACCAGCCCGTCGGTGTAGGCCAGCAGCGTGCCCCCGAAGGGGATGCGCGCGCTGCGCTCGGCCGGCGACCCCGATCCCACGCCGAGCGGGGCGTCCGGTTCCCCGGGCAGCACCTCGGTCCCCCCGTCCGGGCGGCGCAGCAGGGGTGGGGCGTGTCCGGCGTTCGCGTAGCGCAGGTCACCCGTCTGCGGGTCGAGCTCCAGGTAGAGGCAGGTGACGAGCTGCACCTGGTCGAGCGCCTGGACGACCCGGTCGAGGAACCCCACCAGCCGAGCGGGCGGGAGGTTCATGACCGCGTACGCGCGGACCGCGGCGCGCAGCTGCCCCATGACCGCGGCCGCGCGCACCCCGCGCCCCATGACGTCCCCGATCACGATTCCCGCGCGGCCGGTGTCGAGCGGCACCACGTCGAACCAGTCGCCGCCGACCTCGGTGTCCGTGCTGCCGGGCAGGTAACGGGCGGCGACCTCGATGCCGGGGAGCTCCGGCAGCCGCTGCGGCAGCAGGCTGTGCGGCAGCGGGACGGCGACGTCGCGCTGCCGCGCGTAGAGCCGGGCGTTGTCGATCGCGACCGCCGCTCGGGTGGCCAGCTCCTCGGCGAGGGCCACGTCCGCGTCGTCGTACCGGCGGCCGCTGCCGGCCCGCGCGACCGTGAGCGCGCCGAGCACGACCCCGCGGCCCTGCAACGGCAGCACGAGCGCGGCGCCGGGCCGGTCGCCGCCGGGCAACCTGGGCGGGATCGGGGTGAGCTGCATCGACCGGCCGGTGCGGAGGACCTCGGCGACGAACGGCGGCGGGCGCCGCGGCGGCTCTGCGACCAGCCCGGCCGCGGGGAGGGGCTCACCCCCGCCGGTGTCGTCGCCGACGAGCGCCACGCGGCGCACCAGCCCCCGCTCCTCCACCAGGTCGACCGCGCACGCGTCGGCGAGCGCGGGGACGGTGAACTCCCCGATGAGGTGCAGCAACCGCTCCTCGTCGAGGGCACGCGCCAGCGAGCTGCCCGCCTTCGCCAGCAGCTTCAGCCGCGCGGCCGCACTGGCCACCTCGGCGGTGGCCCGCTCCTCCTCCGTCGTCTCGACGACGAGGACCCCCACGCCGAGCGCGTCACCGTGGGTCGTGCGCACCGGGTAGCACGTCACCCGCCAGGACCGGTCGTCGGCGTGCACCCCCAGGGTCTGCCGCTGCTCACCCGTGGCGAGCACCGCCCGCAGCGACGGGGTGACCTGCGCGGCCCAGGCGAGGTGGACGTCGTCCGGGGCGTTGCCGTACCACTGCTCGCGCCGCCCGCCGAGCATCGCGAGCAGCGCGTCGTTGACCCGGGTGTAGCGCAGCTCCGTGTCGAGGTAGGCGAGGCCGACGGGCGCCTGCTCGACGAGCGCGTCGAGCAGGGCGAGAGCTTCGTCCACCTCGCGCCGGCGGGCGGCCTCCCCCCAGCTCAGCCGGTCCGCCCAACGCGCCACCCGACCCCCCCTCGCCCCGCGGCACCGTGACCAGCACCCTGACCAGGAGGTAGAGGTTCCCGGGGCGGGGACGGTTCATACCGGATCGGCGCCCCGTCGCTCCCTGTCCGACCGGCCCCTGTCCGACTCGCCCCTGTCCGACTCGCCGTGCAACGCCGCGAGCACCCGGTTGAGCGGGCCGTCCAGCCCCCACCGGTCGCACAGCGCCACCAGACGCTCCGGGTCGCGCGGCGCGGTCGGCAGCGCGTCGTCGTATGCCGGCACGGGCACGTCGGTGGCCACCCGGACGACCGGTGGGGCGGCCGCGAGGTAGCCGCGCGCGGCGCGCAGCCGGGTGCGCGAGCCCGCGGGGAACCCGTCGTCGTCGTTGCGGTCGAGCGCGGCGAGCAGCCCGGCCAGCCCGCCGAACCGGGACACGAGGGCCGCCGCGGTCTTCTCGCCGACGCCGGGCACGCCCGGCAGCCCGTCGCTGGGGTCGCCGCGCAGCAGCGCGAAGTCGGCGTAGGCCCGGCCGGGGATCCCGTAACGCCGGGTGATCTCCACCTCGTCGACCACCTCCGCGCGCCCGACGCCCTTCGCCGTATAGAGCACGCGCACCGGCCCGTCGGCGCGCACGACCTGGAACAGGTCCCGGTCCCCCGTCACCACGTCGACCGGGCCACGGGCCCGGGCCGCGAGCGTCCCTATCACGTCGTCGGCCTCGAACCCGGCAACGCCGACGCGGGCGACGCCGAGCGCGTCGAGCGCGGCCTCGATGACCGGGACCTGCGGCACGAGCGCCGGCGGGACCTGCTCGCCGCCGCCCGGGCCGAGCCGGTGCGCCTTGTACGACGGCAGCGCCGCGACCCGGAACGCCGGGCGCCAGTCGGCGTCGAAGCAGGCGACCAGGCGATCAGGGTGGTAGCCGCGGACGAGCGCGGCGAGCGCGTCGAGCAGCCCGCGGACGGCGTTGACCGGGGTGCCGTCGGGCGCGGTGACGGACAGTGGCACCCCGTGGAAGGCGCGGAAGTACAGGGAGGGCGCGTCGAGGAGCATGAGCACGAGCCCATTGTCGTCGTGCGCCGGGGCTAGGCTCGGCTCGATGACCGGGGATGGCGTGGGCGGGTCCGAGCTCTACCCCGCCGAGCGGCTGGCGGTCGCGCGGGACGCGACGGCGCGCGCGGGTCTCGACGCGCTGCTGCTGACTCCCGGGGCGCAGCTGCGCTACCTCACCGGTTACGCGGCGCTGGCGCTGCCGCGGCTGACCTGCCTGGTGCTCCCCGTCCACGGCGACCCGGTTCTGATCGTCCCGGAGCTCGAGCGCCCGGTCGCCGAGGCGTCGCCCGCCGGCCGACTCGGCCTGGAGATCCTGTCCTGGCCGGAGACCGCGGACCCCTACCGGCTGGTCGCGCAGCGACTGCACCGGCCCGCCCGCGTGGGGCTGGCCAACCGGATGTGGGCCGAGCAGGTGCTGCGGCTGCGGGCCGCGCTCCCCGAGGCCGAGCAGGTGCTCGCGGGCGACGTGCTCGGCGAGCTGCGCGTGCGCAAGAGTGCCGCGGAGGTGGCGGCGCTGCGCCGCGCCGGCGCGGCGATCGACCGGGTGCACGCGCGGATGGGGGAGTGGCTGCGGCCGGGCCGCAGCGAGCGCGAGGTCGCCCGCGACGTCGGCCAGGCGATCCTCGACGAGGGCCACGCGGTGGTGAACTTCGTCATCGTCGCCGCGGGGCCGAACGCCGCGAGCCCCCACCACCACACCGGGGACCGCCTCCTCGAACCCGGCGACGTCGTCGTCGTCGACATCGGCGGCACGACCGAGGACGGGTACTGCTCGGACAGCACGCGCACCTATGCGCTCGGGCACGCGCCGGGTGAGTTCGTCGAGTACTACGCGGTCCTGCAGCGGGCGCAGCAGGCGGCGGTCGGCGCCGTGCGCCCGGGGGTGCCGGCGGAGAGCGTCGACGCCGCGGCCCGCGACCTGATCTCGGCGGCGGGCTTCGGCGACTGTTTCGTCCACCGGACGGGGCACGGCATCGGGCTGGAGGAGCACGAGGAGCCGTGGATCGTCGCCGGCAACGGAACGCTGCTCGAGGCGGGCATGACCTTCTCCGTCGAACCGGGCATCTACCTGCGACAGCGGCACGGCGCGCGGATCGAGGACATCGTGGTGTGCACCGGGGACGGGGTCGAGCGGCTGAACACGCTCGCCCGCGACCTCGTGGTGCTGCCAGAACGATGACCGTCGTGGAGGGCACCGACCGACGCATCGTCGAGCTGCTCGCCCGGGACGGGCGGATGTCGTTCACCGACCTGGCCCGCGCCGCGGGGCTGTCGGTGTCGGCGGTGCACCAGCGGGTGCGCCGGCTGGAGCAGCGGGGGGTCATCCGGCGGTACACCGCCGTCGTCGACCCCGAGGCGATCGGCCTGCCGCTGACCGCTTTCGTCTCGATCAAGCCGATCGATCCGGCGGCTCCCGACGACGTCCCGGACCGGCTCGCCCCGCTCGCCGAGATCGAGGCCTGTCACAGCGTGGCGGGCGACGAGAGCTACATCCTCAAGGTGCGGGTCGCCAGCCCCTGCGATCTCGAGCGGCTGCTGCAGGAGATCCGGGCTGCGGCGAACGTGTCCACGCGGACGACCGTGGTGCTGAGCACCGCGTTCGAAGCGCGCCCGCTGCGGCTGCCGGTCGAGGAGCCGGCGGGCGCGGGATGACGCCGGGACCGGGTGACGCGGCGGTGGCCGTGCGGGTGACCGCACCTTCCCCAAAGTAACCGTTCCGTCACGATTACGCGGCGCCGCCGCCCCCGTTCCGCGCGCCGCGGCCCGGCTCCCCTAGCGTTGCGGGAGCAGCGCGGTGGCGCCCGGCGTCCGGGCCGTTCCGTCGTGGACCCGTCCCATCGTGGACCCGTCCCATCGGCACGGTCGCGGGCGGCGGGGAAGCGGGCAGCCTCCCGCCCCCGTGGTCGGCGTCCCCGAGGAGGACAGGCATGCAGGTGCGGCGGAGCAGGGCTCTGGTCGCGGCCGTCGGCGCGTCCCTCGCCCTTGGTGCCGGCGCGTGCGGCGGCGGCACCGGGAGCGGCGCGTCTGGGACGGAGGGGGCGCAAGGCACGAAGGGCGGCACGCTGACGATCCTCATGTCGGCCGACTTCGAGCACCTCGACCCCACCCGGACCTACGTCACCTGGGCGTCGAACTTCAGCCGGCTCATCTCCCGCACGCTGACGACGTACCAGACCGGCGAGACGTCGAAGACGACCAAGGTCGCGCCGGACATGGCCACCGACCTCGGCCGGCCCTCCGAAGGGAACCGGACGTGGACGTTCACGCTCAAGGACGGGCTGAAGTTCGAGGACGGTTCGCCGATCACCAGCGCCGACGTGAAGTACGGCGTCGAGCGCCCCTTCTCCGACCAGCTGCCCGAGGGGCCCGAATACCCGCGCATGTGGCTGGACTGCCCGGGCTACAAGGGGCCCTACAAGGATCCGGGCGGCTGCAAGGCGATCGAGACACCCGACGCGAAGACGATCGTCTTCCGCCTCA
>DATGDX010000201.1:0-14156 GCA_035310665.1 Mycobacteriales bacterium
AAGGCCCCGTGCGGTCGTCACCGGCGGAAGCGGGTTCCTCGGCTCCCACCTGTGCGAGCGCTTGCTCGACGACGGCATGGAGGTCATCTGCCTCGACGACTTCAGCACGGGCACTACCGCGAACGTCGAGCACCTCATTACCCGGGGACCCTTCCGATTGGTCCGCGCCGGCGTCGCGGATTACGTCGACGTGCCAGGTCCGGTCGACTACGTCCTGCACTTCGCGTCGCCCGCCTCGCCCGCCGACTATCTGCAGATGCCCATCGAGACCCTGAAGGTCGGCTCGCTCGGCACGCTGCGGACGCTCGGGTTGGCCAAGCAGAAGCGTGCCCGCTACCTGCTCGCATCGGCATCGGAGACCTACGGTGATCCGCAAGTCCACCCGCAGTCGGAGGACTACTGGAGGCACGTCAACCCGGTGGGGCCGCGCGGGGTCTACGACGAGGCGAAGCGATTCGCCGAAGCGATGACGATGGCCTACCACCGCCACCACGGCACCGACACAGCGATCGTGCGAATCTTCAACACATTCGGCCCACGAATGCGCGCCGACGACGGCAGGGCGATTCCGACGTTCATCCGTCAGGCTCTCCGAGGTGAGGCGATCACGGTGAGTGGGGACGGCTCACAAACGCGTTCGGTGTGCTACGTCGACGACCTCGTCGAACGCGTCACACGATTGCTGCATTCCGGGCACGTCGGCCCGATGAATATCGGCAACCCCACCGAGCTTCCGGTGCTGCGGCTCGCCCAGATGATCCGTGAGTTGATCGGCTCACGCAGCGGGATAACGTTCATCCCGCGTCCTGTCGACGACCCCGCCGTGCGCCGACCCGACATCACGCTCGCCCGCCGGGTGCTCGGCTGGGAGCCGATCGTGTGGGTGGAGGAGGGCCTGAAAAGGACGATCGAGTCGTTTCGGAACGTTGTGAGGTTGCCCGAAGCGCTCGCGGGGGCTCACCCGTGAGCGGTCGCAACCTCCGTGAAGGGGGAGCCTCGGAGGTCGTCATGGAGACGCTCGCTCGCAACGACCGGCGCCGCGCCTCGGCGCGGGGTCGCGTGACGGGCGGCCCACTGCGCCCTCGTCCGTCTCCGTTCGCCGTCGGTCTCGTCGTCGTCGATGTCGCGGCCGTCCTGGGGGCAGCGGCGCTCGCGTCGTCGTGGGGCCTCTTCGGGGCGCTCTATGCCGTCGTCGTGCTGCTGCTCGTGGCGGGGCGTCCGGAGGAGAGGATCGATCTCGGCGTCGCGCACGAGATCCCGATGCTCGTCGTCCGAGGGGCCGTCGCCCTCGCCGTGGCCTTTGCGCTGTCCCTCCCGAACGCGTCCGCCGACGCCGCGGGCCTTCAGTTCGGGTGCACCCTGGGACTGCTCGCGCTGTCTCGGGCCGCCTACTACCACGGCGTTCGCATCGCACGCCGCCGCGGCTCGTTCCTCGCGGACACCCTCGTCATCGGCGACGGGGAGGTCGCCCTCGAGCTCGTCGACGCCATGCAGGCGCACCCGGAGTACGGACTGCGCCTGGTCGGTCTGCTCGCGCCCGGCTCCGCGCGCGTTCGCACCGAACTCCTGCTGGGCCCCGTGCAGTCTCTGGACCAGGTCCTGTCACGGCGCCCGGTCAGCAGGATCATCGTTGCCTTCGGGCGCACGCCCGACGGCGAGCTGGTGTCCGCCCTGCGACGCGCCGTGCACCGAGACGTGGCCGTCTACGTCGTACCCCGCTTCTTCGAGCTCGGGCTCGCCGGGGGGGCCACGGGCCTCGACCACCTCTGGGGCATCCCGCTGCAGCGGTTGACACCCCCGGCTCCCCGTCGCCTGACCTGGCGGTTGAAGCGCCTGATCGACGTCGTCGCCGCGTCGACCCTGCTCCTGCTGCTGAGTCCCGTGTTCGCCACGGTCGCCCTCGCGGTCAAGCTGTCCAGCCCCGGGCCGGTGTTGTTCCGGCAACGCCGCGTCGGGCAGGGCGGCCGGGAGTTCGACATCATCAAGTTCCGCACGCTCCGCGTCGTGTCGAGCGACGCGGAGCGGGCTCGGGTGGACGCCGAGGCCGCCCATCTCATCCAGGCCAGTCAACGTCAGGATGTCGCCACGAGGCAGACCGCGGTCGGCCGCATCCTGCGCGCGACCAGCGCGGACGAGCTGCCGCAGTTGTGGAACATCCTGCGCGGCGACATGTCGTTGGTGGGGCCACGTCCCGAGGTGGTCGGCTACGTCCGTGTCTTCAACGACGCGATCCGGGGTTACGGCGACCGCCATCGGCTTCCCGTCGGCCTGACCGGCTGGGCCCAGGTGAACGGGCTTCGTGGCGAGACGTCGCTCGCGAAGCGGGTGTGTCTCGACAACAACTACATCGAGAACTGGTCGTTGTGGAAGGACGTTACGATCATCGCCCGCACGTTCGGCGCCGTCCTCGCTCAGGCGCTCTCGTCGCTTCGGGTCTCCCCGCCCGTTTCCCGAGCGCACTCCGGCAACGCCCACGAGCCGGTTCTCGTGAACTACGCCCCCCTGCACATGGACTCCGATCACCAGCAAGGCCCCTATGCCACAGGGTGCGAATCATGACCGGGCGCAGGCAGGCGGCGGTGGTTGTCGCGGCGACGTGCGTCGGCCCGATCGCGCCCAGAGTGGCGCGGCGCCCGCGGGCATCCGGGCTAGGTGCTGACGTGCCGGGTCCTGAGGCGGAGGGTCCTGAGGTGCTGGGCGGTGTCCCGAGGTGACGGTGTGACGGACGAGTTGGAGTTGCTGCGCGATCCTGTGCGACCGATCCCGGCGCGGTCGATGCCCGACAGGGAGCAGGGCACGGTCACCTCTGCCTGGCCGGCCGTCCCCCCCGGCGTCGTCCCCGCGGCGGATCTTCCGCCGCAGCCGCATCGAGCCCGGATCAAGCTCCTCCATGTGATCACGCGCCTGGCCGGCGGGTCCGGCGGAAACACCCTGATGTCCGCGGCCGGGATGGATCGCGATCGGTACGACGTGTGGCTCGCCGGGGCACCCGGCGGCCAGATGTGGCAGGAGGCTCGGCGGTCGGGTGTCCGGGCGGCGCCGATTCCTCACATGCGGGAGCGCATCTCGCCGACCGACGACCTGCTCGCCTTGGGCGAACTGGTCCGGCTCATGCGCCGGGAGCGCTTCTCGATCGTCCACACCCACTGCGCGAAGGCCGGGCTGCTCGCGCGCGTCGCGGCGCGTCTCACCGGGACACCCGTGGTCGTCCATACGTTCCACGCCCTGGCGGCCCACCAGTTCATCCGCCGCCCTCGACGCGAGCTTTACCTTCGGCTCGATCGGCTGGCACGCCCGCTGGCGGACGCGTACGTCGCGGTCGCGCCGACGGTTGCCCGGCAGGTGGTGGAGAGCCGCGTCGCCCCCCCGGGGCAGGTCATCGTGATCCCGTCAGCCGTCGACCTCGCCCGGATCCCCGGTGATCAGGACCGGACGGTGCGACCGGAGCTCGGCATCCGGCCGGACGTGCCCGTCGTCGGCACCGTCGGGCGGCTGGTCCGGCAGAAGGGGCCCCTCGACTTCGTGCGCATGGCCGCGCTCGTGAAGCGGGTGCGACCGGAGACCGCGTTCGTCATGGTCGGGGACACGACGCTGGAGAGCCGCCCGCTGGAGCAGCAGACGAAGGACGAGGCGCGGCGCCTCGGCGTGGACGTCGTGTTCACCGGCTTTCGCGCCGACGCCCCGCGGATCGCGTCGGCCTTCGACGTCTTCGTCGTCTCGTCGTTGTACGAGGGACTCGGCCGGGCCCTGACTGAGGCCATGGCCTCCGGGCGCCCGATCGTGGCCACGGCCGTCAACGGCGTGCCCGACCTCGTCGAACCGGGCGCGACCGGCCTTCTCGCCCCCCCTGCCGACCCGGCAGGACTGGCGCGAGCAGTCACCTGGTTGCTCGACCACCCTCAGGAGGCGCGGCGAATGGGTGCCCAGGGTCGCGCGCGGGTGCTGGCGGGCTTCTGGCCCGACACGATGTGTGACGAACTGGACGCGCTGTACGCCCGGTTGCTGGGGGTTCCGCGGACGGCACCCGTGCCGGCCCACCGCTCGGACGCCCCGTCCGTGCGCCTTCGGCGGCCCGGAAACGGGGTGGCGCGTTTGAACGAGCCCCGTTGAGGTGGTGCGATGGCACCAGGGCGGGCACGCACGCGGGCTCGGTCGTCGGCGAGGGGGCGAGTGGTTGTTCGGGGCAAGGGGGGTGACACCAGCGCTGCCTGCCGTCACGGCACGCTCGATCGGCGCCGGGGAGCCGTCGTCTGCCGGGGGAGCGGACGTCCTCCAGGTGCTGCACGTCGTCGTCTCCGCCGGGCCGACCAACAGCCAGTACAACGAGCACTGCCTGCCGGTGCGACACGAGCGGCGGATCACGGTGTGCTCGCTGCTGCCGGCGTCGGTGCGCCCGCCGTCCGACATCACGCTGATCGAGGGCGACGGAACCGTGGCCGGGGCGGTGCGTGCGCTGTCGACCGCAGTGCGCGAGCCTGGCTTGGACGTCGTCCACGTGCACGCGCCGTCGAGCGCCGCGCTGCTGTTGCTCCTTCGCGTCCTCCGGCACCGCTCACTGAATGACTGCGTGTTCACCTTGCACAACTCCTACGGGAACCTGCGCCCGCGCAGCCGGCTGCTGGTGCACGCGGTCTTCGCGTTCTTCCCGACGCTCGTCGTCTGCGGGCACGCCGCCCAACGGGCCCTGCCCCCGACCCTGCGCCGCCTCGGGCGAGGCAAGATCACCCTCATCCAGAACGGCGTCGACGTCGAGCGTGTCGACCGCGCGCTCGCTCGCCGCGCGGGCCGCCTGCCGACCGAGCCGGCCGGTCCTCGCCCGTTCGTCGTCGTATCCGTCGGCCCTCTCATCGACGTGAAGAACCCGGCGACGCTGCTGCGCGCCTTCGCCCGCGGCGCGGACGAATCCAGTCGCCTCGTCTTCGTCGGTGACGGACACCTGCGGACCTCGCTGGCCGAGGAGGCGGCGTCCGCCCGCGACCGCGTCGTGTTCACGGTGTCGTCGATCGGGACGAGGTGTATCGGCACCTGGCCGACGCCGACGTCTACGTCTCGACGTCGCGAGGCGAGGGCCTGCCGGTGGCCGTGTTGGAGGCGATGGCCTGCGGCGTCCCGGTCGTCCTGTCGGACATTCCGCAGCATCGTGAGATCGTGGGAGACGCCGACGTCGCGCCGCTGGTGCCCGCGGACGACATCGCCGGCTTCGCGGCGGCGATCGAGCGGTTTCGGCGGATGCCGCGCCAGGAGCGGGACTCGCTCGGCGAGCGGTGCCGGGCCCTCGTCGCCGAGAGATTCAGTGTTCAGGCGATGAACCGGGCGTACGAACGCCTCTACCGCGATCGGGTTCGACGTCAATCGAGACCAGAGGGACAAGCGTGAACGAGCCAAGGGAGACCCAGAAGCTGGCGAACGGTATCCGTCGGCGGTGGAAGCTGCTCGTCGCGCTGACCGTGCTCGCCGGCCTTGTCGGCTTCGCGGTCAGCGTGGCAACCCCGTCGGTGTACGCCGCCTCGACGAGCGTTCTGATCGGTGAGACGGCCGGCCCGGGGCTGGACAACAGCACGGTCAAGGCCAGCCAGAGCATGGCCCAGACCTTCTCCGACCTGGCCCGGCGACAACCGGTGCTGCAGGGTGCGGTGAGCGATCTGAGGCTCGACACGACGTGGCAGGAGTTGCGCGAGCGGGTCAGCGCCGCGGTGCCGGTGCAGAACCCGCAGCTAGTGACGATCACGGTGCGGGCTCCGTCGCGCGAGGAGGCGACCGGAACGGCGGCGGCCATCGCGAGACGTCTCGTCGCGCTGGGATCGAACACGACGGACGACGTGGCGAGAGGTTTCGTGACCGCTCGCCTCGCCGACCTGCAGAAGAACATCCAAGCCGCGTCGGCCCAGCTCGCCACCGCCCAGAAGGCGGGACTGCTGGCACAGCAAGCGAGCCTGGAGGCGCAGATCGACACCTGGCAACGGGCTTACGTCTCGCTGCTGGGTGTGCGGGCCACCGAGAAGGCCGTGGTTCCGAGAGTGTTCGAGCCGGCGGAGGCCCTGTCGAAGC
This sequence comes from Mycobacteriales bacterium, assembly GCA_035310665.1. Taxonomy (GTDB): domain Bacteria; phylum Actinomycetota; class Actinomycetes; order DATGDX01; family DATGDX01; genus DATGDX01. Next base: position 6,049 of record DATGDX010000201.1, read on the forward strand.
CGGTGCGCCCTGCGATCCTCACCACGACCCTGCTCGCCGCGCTCCTGGGCCTGATCCTCGGGATCGTGCTGCTGTACGCCCTCGAGGTCCGCTACTGGATCCAGCAATCGCGCGCGCAGGCCGAGCCCGCCGGGGACGAGCGGCTCACCCACCCGCGTGGCTCCGTTCCGGCGCCCGCCGACGGGGCCGGCGCGCAGGAGTCCCCGGCGCTCGAGCACGCCTCGGACAGACCGTCCGCGGATCTCGCGCGCTCGGACCTCGCGTTTTGAGTCGATGGATGATCGTGCTGTGAGTGGTCGACCATGAATGCCGAGGAGGTCGCGGCCGTCGCGCAGGCGCCGGCGGTCGTCGCGGACGGGCTGTCGCTCGTGCGCCGACTGTGTCACGAGCTTCGCACCGCGAACGTCACCTACTGCCACTGGAAGAGCAACACCGCGCTCGAGCGGTCCGCGTGGGGGGACAACGACCTCGACCTGCTGGTCCTTCGCCGGGACGCGCAGCGGTTCACCGAGATCCTGATCCGACTCGGCTTCAAGGAGGCGCGCCCGCCGTCCGTTCGCGAGGTGCCGGGTGTCCTGCACTACTACGGCTTCGACACCGACTCCGGGCGTCTCGTGCACGTCCACTCGCAGTACGAGCTCGTCCTCGGTGACGACACCACGAAGAACTACCGGTTGCCCATCGAGGCGGCGTACCTCGCTGCCGCGGTGCCGGGCCCGCTCTTCACGGTCCCGACGCCGGAGTTCGAACTCGTCGTCTTCGTCGTCCGCATGATGGTGAAGCACGCGACCTGGGACGCGCTGCTGTCGGGCCGGGGCTCGCTGTCGCGCAGCGAGCGCGGCGAGCACGCCGATCTCGTGCGGAGAGCGGACCCCGCCGTCGTGCGCCGGATCGTCGACCGTCACCTGCCCAGTCTCGGAGCGGAGTTCTGGGAGCGGTGCGCGGCGTGCCTCGACACCGCGACCCCCGCGCGGGTGCGTGCCCGGACCGCGCGCGACTTGCAGCAGCGGCTCGCCGGCGACGCCCGGCGGCGCCGCGGGAGCGACACCGCACTGCGGGTGTGGCGGCGAGGATCGTGGGGGGTCCAGCGGGTGGTCCGCCGTCGGCGGACCCCGAAGCGGCTCGCCTCCGGTGGCGGCGTCGTGGCCATCGTCGGCGGTGACGGGGCCGGGAAGTCCTCGGCCGTCGAGGGCCTGTCGGCGTGGCTGTCGGGCGCGTTCGCGGTCAAAGACGTGCACATGGGCAAGCCGCCGCGTTCCATGACGACCCTCGCGGTCAAGGGGTCGATGGCCGTCGGGCGCCGCATGGGCCTGTTCCCGAGCGTCCGCGACGCCTACGCGACTCCGGCCGGCGCGGACGGCAACCCTCCTGGTCGCTCGTGGCTCGCGTGGCACACGCTGAAGGCGCGGGACCGCTACCGGGAATACGCGCGGATGAGGCGCTTCGCGGGTCGAGGCGGGATCGTCGTCTGCGACCGCTTCCCGCTGCCCGCCCTTCGACTCATGGACGGCCCGCGGACCTGGGCTCTCGAGCTCCCCGCCCTCGACCGGTTCGGGAGGTTCCTCGCCGAACAGGAGAAGCGGTACTACGAGCGGATCTACCTCCCCGACCTGCTCGTCGTCCTCCGGCTCGATCCCGACCTCGCCGTACGACGCAAGTACGACGAGGAGCCGGGCTACGTGCGGCGGCGCTCGGAGGAGATCTGGCAGCTTGACTGGACGAACACGCCCGCGGCGGTCGTCGACGCGGCGCAAGATCGGGCGGCCGTGCTGGCGGAAATCAAAGCCCTCGTGTGGTCCAGACTCTAGAGACACGGATGTCGCATCGGGACAGTGGGCGCCGCCGGGTCTGGGGTCAGCGGCGGACGAGCCGCGATGACTGACTCGGCCGGCCCGTCTCCGGAGCTGACCCCGGTCCGGGTGCGTAGCGAAGGCAACCTGACCAGGAAGGCGTCTCTGAACGCGGTCGCTGCGTTCGTCGACTACGGAGCCCGGACGCTCGTCGGCTTCCTGCTCAACCCGTTCATGGTGACGCACCTCGGTGACTCCGGCTACGGCACCTGGCAGTTCCTGCAGCGGCTGATCGGGCACGCGACGCCGGCGGCGGGGCGGCCGGGCGAGGCGCTCAAGTGGGTCGTGGCTCACGACCAGTCGTCCACGGACTACGACACGAAACGCCGGCAGGTCGGCACGGCGGTGACCGTGTGGTTCATGTTCCTGCCGCTGCTGTCCCTGGTCGGCGGTCTCCTCGCGTGGTTCGCCCCGATCTTGCTCCACGCACCGCCGCACCAGTTCGGGGTCGTCCGGCTGGCGGCCGCGGTGCTCGTGGTCAACGTCGTCCTGACCGCCATCGCGACCCTGCCGCAGTCGGTGTTGCAGGGCGAGAACCTCGGCTACAAGCGCCTGGGTCAGTCGACGACCGTGGTCCTGCTCGGCGGGCTGCTCTCGTACGGCGTGCTGAGGCTCGGCCTGGGGCTCGTCGGGCTCGCCGCGTCCCTGGTGGCGACGACCCTGCTCTCGGCAGCGATCTACCTGCGGATCGTCCGGTCGCAGGTCCCCTGGTTCGGCATCGCGCGGCCACCGTTCCACGCGGTGCTGCGGTTCGTTCGCCTCAGCTGGTGGTTCCTGCTGTGGAACCTCGTCATGCAAGCGATCAAGGGAAGCGACGTCATCCTGCTCGGCATCGTCGGCTCGAGCGTGTTGGTCGCCTCGTACTCGCTGACCAGCTACGTGCCGCAAATGATCAGCGACACGGTCTTCATGGTGATCTCGGCGGTCATGCCCGGGCTCGGCCGGCTCGTCGGTGCCGGTGAGCTGTCGCGTGCGGCCGCCGTCCGCAACGAGACGATGACGATGACGTGGCTGCTGTGCACCACTGCCGGAACCACCACGCTGGTGTGGGAGCGCTCCTTTCTCGGGCTGTGGGTGGGGGAGAGGCACTACGTGGGCACGATCCCCATGCTGCTCATCGTCGTGATGACGCTGCAGCTCGCACTGATCCGCACCGACTCGAACGTGATCGACCTGACGCTCGACCTGCGCCGCAAGGTGCTGCTCGGGGTGCTGTCCACCGTCGTGTCGGTGCTCCTCGCCTGGCTGTTGCTCGGGCCCCTCGACCTCGGCATCGCCGGCCTCGTCATCGGGTTCCTCGCCGGCAGATCCCTGCTCAGCGTCTCCTACGCGCTCATGATCGGGGGCCTCCTCGGGATCCCGGTGCAGCGTCAGCTCGCCGGGCTGACCCGCCCGGCACTCGCGACGGCGCTCCTCTTCGGGTCCGCGAGCCTCCTGGGCACGAAGGTGACCGCCGGCTCGTGGGTCGCTCTCGTCCTGGCCTGCGCGGTCTCGGTCGTCGTCGCGGGGGCCCTGGCCTTCGTCGGCGGCCTCGCGCGCTGGCAGCGGGAGTCGCTGGTCGGCCGGGCCCGGCGCGCCTGGCGGGGGGCGTGAGCGAGGGTGGTGGAGACCGAGGGTGGTGGATGTGCACCCGGGAGGCCGCTGAACAGCTGGCAGCCCTTCGACCAGGAGGTGATCGTGGCAGCTCGCCTCGACGCCTTGATCGGGGAGTGACATGCGCACCATCGCGTACCGCTTGGCACTGGTGGTCTTCTTCACGCTTCCGTTCGAGAACCTGGTCCACCTCTCCGGTGCGGGGCGGGTGAGCAAGCTCGTCGGCCTGCTCGTCGCCGGGTTCTGGCTGCTGACGATCGCCGCGACCGGGGAGTTCCGCCGGCCCCGCGTCGCGCATCTGGTGGCTCTGCTCTTCGTCGTGTGGGTCGGCCTCAGCCTGTTCTGGACCGTCGACGTCCCGGCCACGCGGGCGCGGTTCATCACCTACGTCCAGCTGCTCGGGCTGATGTTCGTGGTGTGGGAGTCGGTGACCTCCCGCGCCCGGGTCCGCGGTGCCCTGCAGGCGTACGTGCTGGGAGCGTGGATCTCCGTCGCCATGATCCTCTTCACGTATGCGACGCTCGGCTCGGACGCCACGACTCACGGCCGCGTGACGACGGGGACCTTCAACCCGAACGACGTCGGGCTGATGCTGGCCATCGGCGTGCCGGTGGCGTGGTATCTCGTCAGCGCTGACGGGGCGCGCCGCAGGCGCCTGCTGTGGGGCGTGAACGCCGCGTACATTCCCGCGAGCGTCGTCGCGATCGCGCTGACCGCGTCCCGTGCCGCGCTCGCCGGCGCCGCACTGGGCATCGCCTACGTCGCGATCTCGCTGCTGCGGCGGCGACCCGCCGCCCTCGTGCCCGCGGTCGCGAGCCTCGTCGTACTCGCCATTGCGGTCGTCCCGCTGCTCCCGGAACGGGGGCTCGGACGTGTCCGGGGGACCGCGACCGACGTCACGGCCGGCGGGTTCACCGGGCGCGTTCCCCTCTGGCGCGAGGGGATGGACCTGTTCAGAGCCCACCCGTTCGGCGGCATCGGGGGCGGGGCATTCCGCGAGGGGGCGCTCGAGAGCCGCAAGGTGGCGCACAACTTGGTGGTGGCGCTGCTCGCCGAGGTGGGTCTCGTCGGGTTCACGCTGTTCGCGCTCCTGATGATCCTCGTGGCGGTCTCCGCGTGGCGGCAACCCGGGGGACTCGGCGGCATGTGGACGACGGTTCTGCTGTGCTGGGTGCTGGCCGCGATGCTGCACAACTGGGAGTACCGCAAGCAGACGTGGTTCTTCTTCGCCTTGATCCTGGCGGCGGAGAGCCTGCCGGTGACGGGGCCGCGTGACGGAGGCACGCCCGACCCGGGTTCCGCACCGGCCCGTGCCGGTCCGGCTCCGGAGACGGGGGTCCTCGTCGCGCGGGGGCGCGGGTGACAGACGCGTCACCCGCGTGGGTCGTGGAGCTGTGCGGGCTGCCCGGGGTCGGCAAGACCTACGTGGCGGGCCGGCTGCGCGAGCACTGCCTCCGCCTGGGAGTCGGGCTGCACCCCGCGGACGAGTTGGTCAGCGCCGCGACACCGTTGCCGCGGCGCGCCGCGCGCAAGTCGTTGCTGGTGACGACCGAGATGCTGACCCGTCCGGGCCCGTCGGTCCACGCCGTGGCCGCCATTCGCGCCTCCCGGCAACCGCACCTGCGCAACGTCGTCTCCTGGTGCGTCCAGTGGCTGGTGACCCAACGGCTGCTCGCCCGCGCCCGCCGCGTCGGTGGCGCCCACCTGTTCGACGAGGGTCCGCTCCAGGCCTTGTGGTCGATCGGCCTTCGCGGAGACGTCACGGGGCTGCTGCGGCCGGAGACCCACCGGCTGCTCGCCCCCGAGGTGCCGAATCTCCTCGTCGTCGTGGACGCGCCGCTGGACACGATTGCCCGTCGCCTGACCGCGCGGCCCTCGAAGCACAGCCGTACCCAGCGGCTCGCCGGCGGGGAGCTGCGCGCCGAGCTCGCCCACGGCAAGGACCTGCTCGACCGGCTCGTCGCGTGGCGACAGTCCGCGGTGGGCGGGAACGTCCCGGTGACGTACGTGCGCAACCTCGACGCCGGGCCCGGGTCCGGGCCGGACGGTGAGATCGCGCGGGCGGCCGACGTAATGGTTCGCGCCGCGTTCGGTGGCGGGGCGACGCCACGGGGAACGCCAAGGGGTGGGAGCGGGTCGCGACGTGCCTGACCCGGACGACGCCCCCTCGCACCGGACGGGCGGGTCACGGCGCCGGGCGATCGCGCTGGCGTGCACGCTCGCCGCGGTTGTCGGTCTCGTGCTCGCCTACGCCGTGGTCACCGGGCGGGTCCGTCCGCTGTCCCACGGCCCGCCCCCCTCCGTGCCGTCCCCGTCGGAGCGAGCGGGTCCGTCACCGGGAGCGGGCCCGTCGCAGGGGGGTGGCACGGCACCGAAGCCGCCGGTCGGTTGCCGCGACGGCGGGCCGCTGGTCGGCATCGCGGGTGCGCAGGAGTCACGCCTGCACCGTGGCGCGTTGCCGCCCGACACGGTGGTCGATGCTCGCTCTGCCGAGTGGGTCGGGGCGATGCGCTTTCCGGTCGAACTGGGCGGTGGGTCCGGTGTGTGCCTCGCCGGTGGCCAGATTCGCGGGACGTTCCCGCCCGACCGCTCCTGGAGTTTCATGCACGGCACCGCCGCCGTGACGGTCTCGAGCCCAAACGCGGTCATCGACGGGGTTCGCATCGACAACTACGGCGACGGCGTGCGCCTCGTCCGCAACGCGAGGGAGTTCACCCTCCGCCGTTCCCACCTCTCCCACATCCGCGACGACTGCGTCGAGAACGACTCGCTGTTCGGCGGTTCCATCCAGGACACCTTGCTCGACGGCTGCTACTCCGCATTCAGCTCCCGACCGTACGACGGTCTTCGAACGGATCTGGACGGTCGCGACAACACCCTGACGATCAGGAACACGCTGGTCCGGTTGCAGCCGTTCGACCGCGTGTACCGCAATCGGGGCCTCGTCCCGGGCCACGACGGGTTCTTCAAGTGGCACGAGCGCAGTCCGCGGCTGGCGCTGCACCACAACGTGTTCCGGGCGGACCAGCCGGCGAACAACGTCGGCCTGGGAATCCCGGTGGGCAAGCTGGCAGGCTGCTCGGACAACGTGATGGTGTGGCTGGGACGCGGTGAATTCCCCGCTCGGCTGCCGAGCTGTTTCCGGGTCACGCGCGACAAGCGGGTGTGGGACCGCGCGGTCGACGAGTGGCGGCACCGCCACCCCGATCGGCGCTGACCGCGATCGGAGGATCGTCGCCGCAGCGTCAGCTGCATCGCACGCGCACGCACTGACGCTTGTCGCCGTTGCCGCGCGCCCGGTTCGCTCCGCCGTCCACGACCACCCGAGTCGTGGGCAGCGCCTGGATCCCGAGATCCCGGTTGCGGTTCGCCGTGTTGCCCTTGATCACCGGGCGCTCCGCGTGCCGCCCGATGCCGATCCCGTCGTCTCCGTTACCGAAGGCCGTGTTGTTCTCGATCCGGGTGCCGACCCCGTCGGTGTCGACCCCGTCCGCCCCGTTGCCGATCATCGCGTTGTTCTCGACGCGCACCCCGGTCCCGCCGACGTCGATGCCGTCGTCGCGGTTTCCGTCCACCACGTTGCCCGTGATCCTCGCGTCGGAGCCACGGGTGTCGATCCCGTCCGCCCACTGCGTGGCAGGCGTGGCCTTCCGTCCCGGCAGGATCGCGCCGTTCCCACTGACCCGGTTACCGGCGATGAGGGTGCCCAGACTCGTCCTGTCGGAGAGGACGCCCTCGGCCGCGTTCCGCGCGATGGTGTTGTTCACGATCCGGGTGTGGGCCGCCGCGGTCACGACGACGCCCCGGCCGAACTGCATGATGACCCCGTTCTGCACCGTGACCCCGGAACGCCGGATCGCGATGCCCGCGCTGGTCTCGGACCCGGTGCCGTCGACGACGTGGCCACCGAGGTCGATCGTTATGTTGGGGGCCGCGACGACGAGCCCGTCCTGCGGGCAGTCGAGAAGGTCGTGGTCGAGCACCACGTCGTGCGTGACCGCATCGCCGCACCGGATCGGGCGCGAAGCGACCGGGCCCGCGGCCGAGGCCGCGGGCGGCGTCACTGCCACGCCGGCGAACGCCAGGCCGAGGACCGCGGCGCGAGGGAGCAGGGACTGGCGAAGCGGGCGCATGGCTGGACCCTTCGTTCGGCAGGAGGCCGCGGCTTTGTCTCGGGCTCCGTGTCGCGGCTGACCCGTTGCCGCGCGGTCTCCTGTGCCGGTCGAAATCGGACATCGACGGCACGCTACCGAGGGAGCGCGCGTGGGCGTGCAAGGAGCGCCGAAGTGTCGTCTCGGTCGCGGTGATTTCACGCGTCGTGGTCGGCGTGCCGCCGCACGCGGGGGCGACGCGAAGGCGGTGGCCTACCCTCGCACCGGTTGCCGCCACCGTCGGTGGCACTCGGGCGTCCGGGGGAGGTCGCGTGGAGCAGCTGTGGGCCGACGTGACCCGAGCCTATCGCGACGATATCGTCGCGACGGGTCGCGAGCTGCAGCTCCTCGTGCTCCTCACCTTTCTCGGGACCTTCGTGCTGACCCGCCTGGTCACGCACACCATCCGGGCGGGGCGGGTCCGGCTGGTCCGCAACGTGCGGGTCGGCGGCGTCCACGTGCACCATCTCGTGCCGGGCATTCTGCTGCTCCTCGTGGCGGGTTACCTCGCCAT